>NZ_QOUX01000028.1 GCF_004116265.1 Anaerobacillus alkaliphilus
AACGTCTTTGGACGTAGCAACATAGGTGGTTACATTGCTGCATATATCGGGTTACAGTCCAAACTGAGTGGTTTATGAGCGGAACTGGTACATTTACAGTCCAAATTGAACAATTTACAGTCCAAACCTCAAAAAGAGCCAAAGGCGACAACAAATCAATCCCTCTTTTGAATAAAAAACATAGTTGCCTATATAAAACGTCTTTGGACGTAGCAACATAGGAGGTTACATTGCTGCAAATATCGGGTTACAGTCCAACTTGAGTGGTATATGAGCGGAACTGGTACATTTACAGTCCAAATTGAACAATTTACAGTCCAAACTAGATCATTTACAGTCCAAACCTCAAAAAGAGCCAAAGGCGACAACAAATCTAACCCTCTTTTGAATAAAAAACATAGTTACCTATTTAAAATGTGTTTGGACGTAGTAACATGGGAGGTTACATTACTGCAGCTCTCAGTTTACAGTCCAACTTGAGTGGTATATGAGCGGAACTGGTACATTTACAGTCCAAATTGAACAATTTACAGTCCAAACTAGACCATTTACAGTCCAAACCTCAAAAAGAGCCAAAGGCGACAACAAATTTATCCCTCATTTGAATAAAAAACACAGATACCTATAAAAAACGTCTTTGGACGTAGCAAAATGGTACGTTACATTGCTGTAAATACCAATTTACAGTCCAAACTGACTAGTTTATGAGCGAACCTGGCACGTATACAGTCCAAACTAAGCTGTTTACAGTCCAAACCGACTGCTTTATTAGCGGAACCCCGCAAACTACCAAATACTACCACCCAATAACACCTAACCAACCTGCTATAATCACTATTGGAGGTTGTTATGAAAAAATACAGTACATACATCATCATTTTTTTACTACTAGTCATCAGCTACCAATTCGTAACAGGTAAAACTCAGCAAACTCAACTTGATCAGCTACAATCCGATAAGCACAGAGATATTACCTACCTTATCTATAACGACTACTGGCGTACGCGTGAGTTAGATATGGCTGTTGCAGAAGCTCTACTCGCGACAACTCAGGAAGACCGTAAAAAAGCACTTTTACTCGCACAAAATTCAACAAAACAAGCTAGTCCAACGACGAGCTCAAGTATCTATTTTCAAATTTTTCAAGAGAGCTACCCGATGGAGAAGTTTTGGCGTGATAGTAGCAGTTACTTAACTTTTTTAGTTGAAAAAAATACAGGTGAATTTAGCCCGCACCAGATAGAGCAGCTGACGGAAATTCGTGAGCGAGCTAATCTTATCTCAGAATTGATGCGTGAGCTAAGGGTGAGTACCGAGTTCGTCCAATACCAACTTGAGCCCCGCGAAATCAGTGCCTATCTAGGTGAAAAAAGCCTACCTTTAAGCGGACTCCAAGAAATTGGCAAAGAAGACAAGCAGTTTCAAAATTACCTTTGGGCGAGAAAAGGTTATCCAGAGCCGAGTAACCTCCTTTTTCAAGATGAGCCCTGGCTTGGGCAGGATCAGCTTAGCGCTAAAGCAAAGGCTTTTATGGGTGATCTCTGGGGTCATGAAGAGCAATCCAACGTGACAGGTGCTGGTGGTAGCTACACCCACTTAATTGGCGAAACGAGACAGTTTTCACCAACTAGTGCTAACAAAAGCACATCCTCATTTGCAGTCAATGTCAGTGTCCACGGTGGCCATATTATAAGTGTGACTACTTATGACTATGCTCCAGATACATTTGATCATGCGTATGGAGAGATGACTTCAGAAGAGGTTCAAGCATTTGCCCAAAAAATGATCAACCAATGGGGCGTTGTGCCACTGGAACTAGCCGAGGAAGATAGAGGAGAAGAACTTACTAGACTTGTCTATGCCCCGATCGAAGGCGAGGCACTCAACCATCAGAAACCCGTCATTATTAGGATTAACCACGTAATTGGTCGTCTCGTTAGCTTCGACGCGAGTTTGTACTATCTCGGCGATCAAAAAACAGTTGCGAATGAAATTAGGCTAGACCCACCAACTGCGGCCACGTACCTACCTAAACTAGTTACCAAATCAGCAGAAGCAAAGCTGGAAATCACCGCTGGAAAATCACGAGGTAGCCAGTACGTCTACACAATTCCAGTCGTTGGCCTACCGCGCGTAGTTGCGATCCAAGTAAATGCGGAGCATGGGAAGCTTGAAGGGATCGTTTTTGAATAAGGCTCTTTTCGTAAACATTGTGTCTTTTCTATCCTAAAATTATCGGAAAAATACCCTAGATGAAGATATCAGCCAATAAATTATGTAAGAAAAGAGCATTACTTACTAAATTAGTGGTGAATTCTTAGTAATTTGTGTAAAAATCCGGCT
>NZ_QOUX01000029.1 GCF_004116265.1 Anaerobacillus alkaliphilus
CAAAATTACCTAGTTATAAGGATTTTACGTCGAATTGAATTCTTGACTACTCAAGTTTACTCAAAAGCTTTTACAAACTTTCCGGTAAAACTTAAATGTGTTAGTTGTTATCTAGTTTTCAAGGAACGAATTATATCACAGTCGCAAAAAGGCGACTTGATAAATATAACATCATTCTAAAATGATGTCAAAACCAATATTTTGCAATTGGTGGAGCCTAGCGGGATCGAACCGCTGACCTCCTGCGTGCAAGGCAGGCGCTCTCCCAGCTGAGCTAAGGCCCCAAGTTATGAGATTTGTATGGTGGGCCTAAGTGGACTCGAACCACCGACCTCACGCTTATCAGGCGTGCGCTCTAACCAGCTGAGCTATAGGCCCAAACATATATTTGGAGAGATCATTCTCTCAAAACTGAAACACAGCGTCAGCGTACTTTTCCTAAGAAAAGCATCGACTAGAGTTTTAACTCCATAGAAAGGAGGTGATCCAGCCGCACCTTCCGATACGGCTACCTTGTT
>NZ_QOUX01000030.1 GCF_004116265.1 Anaerobacillus alkaliphilus
AGATGAGATTTCCCTTGGAGTTAATCCAGTAAGACCCCTTAAAGATGATGAGGTTGATAGGTCTCGGGTGGAAGCACGGCGACGTGTGGAGCTGAGAGATACTAATCGGTCGAGGACTTATCCTAAATAATGTAGAATGTAAAATTTAGAATGTAGAATGGTGAATGCTTTTTCAAAGAAGCAAAACTATATACAAACTAGCACATCTCTACTACGCGGATTGAATTATACTCAAGTCTTAAATGTGTGTTATCTAGTTTTCAGGGAATGAAAATTTTCTTGAACATCTTGACATAAATAATAAAATATATTAATATTTTTATTGTTATGTTACAGACAAGCTTGGTGGCGATAGCGAAGAGGTCACACTCGTTCCCATGCCGAACACGATCGTTAAGCTCTTCAGCGCCGATGGTAGTTGGGGGTTTCCCCCTGTGAGAGTAGGACGTTGCCAAGCGAACTTTTAAGTTCTATCTATATTGTTAATGGATTTACTAACATTCCACAGTAGCTCAGTGGTAGAGCAATCGGCTGTTAACCGATCGGTCGTAGGTTCGAGTCCTACCTGTGGAGCCATGCTTCCATAGCTCAGTAGGTAGAGCACTTCCATGGTAAGGAAGGGGTCGTCGGTTCAAATCCGGTTGGAAGCTCCATTTTTTACATCTGGCCCGTTGGTCAAGCGGTTAAGACACCGCCCTTTCACGGCGGTAACACGGGTTCGAATCCCGTACGGGTCACCAATTAAATTTACTTAAACGGAGGATTAGCTCAGCTGGGAGAGCACCTGCCTTACAAGCAGGGGGTCGGCGGTTCGAACCCGTCATCCTCCACCATTTTTCTCGTAAGAAAAACCTTATCTATATATGCCGGCCTAGCTCAATTGGTAGAGCAACTGACTTGTAATCAGTAGGTTGGGGGTTCAAGTCCTCTGGCCGGCACTCTTGAGGAATTTACGTGGAGGGGTAGCGAAGTGGCTAAACGCGGCGGACTGTAAATCCGCTCCCTCCGGGTTCGGCGGTTCGAATCCGTCCCCCTCCACCATTGTTGGGCTATAGCCAAGCGGTAAGGCAACGGACTTTGACTCCGTCATTCTCTGGTTCGAATCCAGATAGCCCAGCCATTTTAGGAGCCATTAGCTCAGTCGGTAGAGCATCTGACTTTTAATCAGAGGGTCGAAGGTTCGAATCCTTCATGGCTCACCATTTTTTTTAAACATTTAGCTTAGATAACTTTCCTTATGCGGAAGTAGTTCAGTGGTAGAACACCACCTTGCCAAGGTGGGGGTCGCGAGTTCGAGCCTCGTCTTCCGCTCCAAGTCTTCTACCTCGAATAGTCTTCCTCGCAGATTTGCGACGAGGATCGTTAGACCACAGGAGCAAATCACTAAGTAAATATGTAGCAAATATATTGCGGGTGTAGTTTAATGGTAAAACCTCAGCCTTCCAAGCTGATGTCGTCAGTTCGATTCTGATCACCCGCTCCAGACTATGGGGCCTTAGCTCAGCTGGGAGAGCGCCTGCCTTGCACGCAGGAGGTCAGCGGTTCGATCCCGCTAGGCTCCACCATACATACTATAAAGAAAAACCCTAGTATACTAGGGTTTATTTTCTGTATATGCAATTATTTATTGTATTTAGCAGCTTGTCCAACTTAGTACTAGCATCTATGACAACTTGAGAATTAAGGGGGTTTTCATAAGCTAGTTTGATCATATGCTTTCGTGCTTCTTCAATTTCCCCAAGTGTAGCACCCATATTTCCATATTTCTTCATGATATTCCCTCCTAAAATAGTATAGGAATTATATACCCTGGATAAAAAAAGTAAAACCTATTTTTTCAAATATGTGGAATTTTATTTTAATCGTGTTAAAATTAAATTTGTTTGAAACTTATTTCAGTGTTGTTCGTAAATAGAGTAACCGCATAGAAGCGGAGGTATAGAATAGTATGGACACATTAGTAGAGCGCATAATTAAAGATGTTAAAAAAGGCGATCAGCATGCCTTTGCCGAATTAGTTGAGCTGTATAAGGATAAAGTTTATCAAATTTCTTATCGGATGGTAGGAAACGTTCATGAAGCTCAAGACATTGCCCAAGAGGCATTTTTAAGGGCTTATATGAACATTGATTCATACGATACTAATCGAAAGTTTTCAACATGGTTATTTCGCATCGTAACAAATCTTTCAATTGATCGTCTTAGAAAGAAAAAGCCTGATTTTTACCTAGATCAAGAGGTTGGTGGGACAGAAGGCTTGACATTATCATCTCAAATTGCAGCAGCAGACGAGCTGCCAGAAGATATTATCATTACTCATGAATTACAAGATTGGATCCAAGGAGAAATCTTGAAGTTGCCAACCAAGTACCGGTCAGCTATTATTTTAAAGTACATTGAGGACTTATCGTTGAAGGAAATTAGCGAAATTTTAGATTTACCTATTGCAACTGTGAAAACTCGTATACACCGAGGTAGAGAAGCATTAAGAAAACGATTAAGTAATATATAAAGGAGAGAGAACAATGAACTGTGAAAAAGAAATAGTCTCCTTAATTCATAAGTATCTGGATGAAGAAATCACAGATAGCGAACGGAAGCAGCTAACGGTTCATTTAAAAAATTGTGAAAATTGCAGGACTCATATGAATGAATTGAAAAAATCAATTGCCTTCATTCAAAGTTCTTCTCATATCGAGGCACCTCCAAACTTTACTAGCCTTGTTATGAATAGTTTGCCCCAACAAAAGAAGTCGGTGAATTGGAAGCGTTGGATGAAGAACCACCCAATCTTAGTAGCTGCATCAATCTTCTTAGTATTTATGGCGATGAGTATATTTTCAAGTTGGGTGGATGTTGGAGAGCAGCTTTCAGTTTCGGGTCAAGCCAACGTAATCATTGACAAAGAGCGTAATGTGGTAGTGGTACCAGAGGGAGAAATTGTTGAAGGAGATATAGTAGTTAAAAACGCAAGTATTCAAGTAGATGGGCAAGTAAATGGTAATGTTACAGTTATAAATGGCCATAAATATATGGCATCTGCTGGTCAAGTGGCTGGAAATATTGAGGAAATTAATAAAGGATTGGATTGGATTTGGTATAATATAAAATCTTTCTTTTCTGAAGTTGTTAATATATTTGGAGAAGATAAGGATTAATGAGACTAAAGAAAGTGTCACTCTCAAGTGGGAGTAGACACTTTTTTAACCTATAAAAAATGATCCCAAGAGGTCTTGCTGATATACTAGTGCGGATATGTTATAATTAAAAAGTTATATACCCTCGTAATAAAGAAACTTTGTTTGGAGGAAAAATGATGCTGCCAGAAGATGTACAATTTCTTAACATATTAAGAATAGCTATAGATATATTACTTGTTACCTTTGTAATTTATAAAATTATAATGATCATTCGTGGCACAAAAGCAGTTCAGCTACTTAAAGGTATTACAGTTATATTAATTGTTTGGTTTTTAAGTGGGCAGTTAGGATTACATACGCTTAGATGGATAATGTCCCAAGCGGTTATATATGGATTATTAGCAATAATTATTCTTTTCCAACCGGAACTTAGAAGAGCACTCGAACAATTAGGGAGGGGGAAATTCCTTGCTAGAACGAGTTCCATAGATGACCAAGAAACAGAGAAAGCGATAGATGAAATTGTAAAAGCTTCTATCTACATGGGGAAGCGTCGTATTGGAGCGTTGATCTCAATCGAGAGAGAGACCGGTATGAATGACTATATTGAAACAGGAATTTCCGTAAGAGGAAAACTTTCATCTGAATTATTAATTAATATCTTTATACCGAATACCCCACTTCATGATGGAGCGGTTATCCTTAAAAATCATCAAATTATGGCTGCTGGTTGTTACTTACCTCTTTCGGAAGACCCTTTTATCTCTAAAGAATTAGGGACAAGGCATCGAGCAGCATTAGGCATTAGTGAAGTAACAGATAGTGTTACTTTGGTTGTTTCAGAAGAGACAGGAAGTATATCTGTAACCAAGAATGGAGAACTTCACCGTAATCTAGAGGAAGAAGCATTAAGAGAGTTATTAATGCAAGAGCTTGTTACAAATATAAAAACAAATTCAACTTCTCTTTGGCAGTGGGGGGGGAAGAAAAATGGATAAGTTATACAACAATTCATGGTTTGTTAAAGCAATTTCATTTTTTATAGCACTGATGTTATTTGCAATCGTTAACCTCGATAACGCAACTAATCAGCCCGGTGCTTTACAACCAATTACCAACGGTTCCTACACGATTGATGAAGTTCCTTTAACTGTCTATTATAACGAAGAGGAATTTGCTATTACTCAAATGGTTGAATATGTTCAGATTAACTTAAGAGGTCCACAAAATGTATTAACCTTATTTCAGTTTGCAAGACCTTCTTATGACGTATTTATAGACCTACGTAATTTAGGAGTAGGAACTCACGAAGTGGCTGTACAACATCGGAATTTTCCAAATGAGCTTACGGTGAATGTTCTACCCCAAACAGTCAAAGTTACGATTGAAGAAAAAAGAACAATTTCTATTCCAGTGGATATTGAAATTTTAAATAAAGCGGCCATAGCAGAGGGGTATACAGTTGGCACGCCAATTGTTGAACCTGTGAATGTGGAGATAACAGCTGCTGAAAGTATTATAAGTCAAGTAGGTTTTGCAAAGGGATTTGTCGATGTCAAAGATATGAATGAAACAGTAGAAAAGAGTGTACCAATTAAAGTATATGACCAACATGGGAATGAACTTTACATTGATGTAACTCCTACCATTGTCGATGTAAAAATACCTATTACTAGTCCTAATAAAGATGTTCCATTAAAAATTAGCCGTACTGGCGAGCTTCCAGAGGGATTAAGCATCAAAAGTATTAATTCTGAACCAAGTACTGTTAAGATTTTTGGACCTAGAACTATTATTAATCAAATTAATGTAATAGAGGGTATTAGTGTAGATCTAACTACCATCACTGAAAATACAATTCTCGAAGTGGAAGTTCCAGTTCCAGAGGGGGTTGAAAAAGTTACCCCGGCTACTGTAAGACTTATCATTGAGGTAGACGTCGAAGAGTCATTGGAGGTAACTGATATTCCAGTTGAAGTAGTTGGAATAGGGGAACAAATGGATGTGGCGTTTACCATACCTGAACAAGAAAGGATTACGTTAATTGTTAGGGGCTCGCCAGCAACAATTCAAAGAATACGTAATCAGGATATAAAAGTCTATATAGATGTAAGTGAGTTACCAATTGGTGAACATTCATTACCATTACAGATAACTGGCCCTCTAAATGTGAGATACACAAAGCCATTTAATGAATTATCAGTGACAATTTCTGAGGTACTAAGTGCTGAGGAAGAAGACAACGAGACTGAAACGAACGAGTAAAAAACACGTAACTAATAGTTTATAAATGCATGTAAAATTTAAGGAGAGATATTAAAATGGGTAAATACTTTGGAACAGATGGAGTCAGAGGTGTGGCTAATACTGAACTGACGCCGGAATTAGCATTTAAACTAGGAAGGTATGGCGGGTACGTCTTAACAAAGAGTTCTGAAAAACCAAAAGTTTTAATAGGACGTGACACACGTATTTCAGGTCACATGTTAGAAGGGGCATTAGTAGCTGGTTTGCTTTCCATTGGCGCTGAAGTAATGCGTTTAGGAGTGATTTCAACTCCAGGAGTAGCTTATTTAACAAAGGCAATTAGTGCTCAAGCGGGAGTTATGATTTCAGCTTCACATAACCCTGTTGAAGATAATGGAATTAAGTTTTTTGGACCAGATGGATTTAAATTATTAGATCATCAAGAAGAAGAAATTGAAAAGCTTTTAGATCAAGAGGAAGATAACCTCCCTCGTCCTGTTGGTGGAAACGTTGGACAAATAAATGATTACTTCGAAGGTGGTCAAAAGTATCTTCAATTTTTAAAGCAAACTGTTGAGGAAGACTTTACGGGTATTCATATTGCGCTTGACTGTGCAAATGGGGCAGCATCATCTTTAGCACCACATCTTTTTGCCGATTTAGAAGCAGATATTTCAACGATCGGAACAAATCCAAACGGCTTAAATATCAATGATGGTGTAGGTTCAACACATCCTGAAAAGTTAGCACAATTCGTCCTAGATAGAAAAGCTGATATTGGCTTAGCCTTTGATGGTGATGCAGATCGTTTAATTGCTATTGATGAAAATGGAACCATCGTTGATGGAGATCAAATTATGTTTATTTGTGCCAAGTACTTTAAAGAACAAGGCAGATTAAGACATCAAACTGTTGTTTCAACAGTCATGAGCAATTTAGGTTTTTATAAGGCGGTTGAAGAGGCAGGAATTGAAGCAAAACAAACAGCAGTTGGAGATCGTTATGTAATGGAAGAGATGAGAAAAGGTGGCTATAACCTAGGCGGAGAACAATCAGGCCATATCATTTTCTTAGACTATAATACTACTGGTGATGGATTGTTATCGGCGTTACAACTAGTTAATATTATGAAGGTAACGAAAAAGCCTTTATCCTTATTAGCTTCAGAAATGACAAAGTTCCCACAAAAGCTTGTAAACATTAGGGTGGAAGATAAACAAGCAATGCTAACCAATGAAGTTATTAATGATAAAATTCGCCGTGTAGAAGAAGCTATGGGTGGAGAAGGTCGTATCCTAGTTCGCCCTTCAGGAACAGAGCCTTTGGTACGTGTCATGGCAGAAGCTCCAACACAAGAACTATGCGATCAATATGTTCAAGAAATTGTTGATGTTGTAAAAAAAGAAATGGGTAACCAATAAGATTTTTATTTATATGCACGGAAGCACATGAAAAGTGTTCCGTGCATATCTTTGTATTAAGCAAACAATGCTGTTGGTTATAATTGTCTTACAAAAAAACGAAACAACAATTGACGTTTTTTGTAAGTATATAGTATGATTAAATTTGATTTTGGTAAATGAGAGGAGGATCGCGGGAAATATATTTTTGGAAAGCGCCTGAACTATTCAGACCGGGATAAAATGAATAGTTGACGAGGAAGAGGTTTATCGAAGAAATCGGCGGATGCCTCTCGGTTGAGACACCACAACCGCAAACTCTAGTAAGAAAACAAGAAGGTGACTTCTTGAACAAAGACTAAAGTAATGGTGCTCTGCGAAGACTAAAACGTAAAAGAGTGGGGGCAAGAATGCCCCAAGAAGCCTCTGCATAATGTATGCTTTTTATATTGCTTGCCCCCCATATGGGAGGAAATAATAATATGTGCGGAATCGTTGGATATGTAGGAAAAGAAGATGCAAAAGAAATTTTACTAAAAGGTTTAGAGAAATTAGAATATAGAGGATATGACTCAGCTGGTATCGCAATTGTAAATGACGAAGGCGTTCATCTTTTTAAAGAAAAAGGCCGTATTGCACAATTACGTGAGGTTGTAGATCAAAATGAAGCTGGTACAGTGGGAATTGGTCATACACGTTGGGCAACACATGGTGCTCCAAGTCGCGTAAATGCACATCCACATCAAAGTACTTCACATCGTTTTACGATTGTTCATAATGGTGTTATTGAAAATTACGAAGAAATTCAAAAAGAGTATCTTGCTGATGTTGAATTTGTTAGTGAAACTGACACAGAGGTTATCGTTCAATTAGTAGAACGTTCAATGGGAGAAGGAAATTCTGTGGAAAGAGCATTTAGACAGACTCTTTCTCTATTAAAAGGCTCTTATGCAATCGCCCTTTTAGATGAAACAGATCCAGATAAAATTTACGTTGGTAAAAATAAAAGCCCATTATTAGTAGGTCTAGGTGATGGTGTTAATGTTGTAGCGAGTGATGCGATGGCAATGCTGAACGTTACCAATGAGTTTGTTGAACTTATGGATAAGGAAATTGTTATTGTTACTCGTGACTCTGTAACGATTAAGAATTTAGCTGGAGTTACTGTCGCTAGAGATTCATTTATAGCTGAACTTGATGCAAGTGATATCGAAAAAGGCACGTATCCGCATTACATGTTAAAAGAAATTGATGAGCAGCCACTTGTTATTCGTAATATTATCTCAAAATATCAAGATGAAAATGGCGAAGTTACTTTAGATGATGAAATTCGTCACGCTATGAATGCTGCTGATCGAATTTATATTATTGCAGCTGGAACAAGTTATCACGCTGGTCTAGTAGGAAAACAATTGATTGAAACAATTGCTAAAAAACCAGTTGAAACGCATATTGCTAGTGAGTTCCTTTACAATATGCCGTTAATTTCAAACAACCCACTCTTTATTTTTATTTCACAAAGCGGTGAAACAGCAGATAGCCGCGGAGTATTGGTGAATGTAAAAAAATTAGGTCACCCTGCACTAACAATTACAAATGTTCCAGGGTCTACTCTTTCTCGTGAAGCTGATTTTACGCTTCACACTGTCGCTGGTCCTGAAATTGCAGTGGCATCAACAAAAGCTTACACAGCGCAAATGGCAGTTTTAGCATTGCTAGCAGTTGACACAGCCAAAGCTCAAGGTATAGCAGTAGAGTTTGATGCAATCAAAGAATTAAGTATTGTTGCTACAGTAATGGAAGCATTATGTGACCAAAAAGAAGCTCTTGAAAAAGTTGCTCGTGACTATTTAAGCACTACACGTAATTGTTTCTTTATCGGTCGTGCTTCTGACTACTATGTCGGTCTTGAAGGCGCCCTGAAGTTAAAAGAGATTTCATATATTCAAGCAGAAGGTTTTGCTGGTGGAGAATTAAAGCACGGAACAATTGCTTTGATTGAGGAAGGTACACCAGTTATTGCGTTAGCAACTCAAGAACATGTAAACTTAAGCATACGTGGAAATGTTAAGGAAGTAGCTGCACGTGGAGCTAATCCATGTATCATTAGCTTAGAGGGATTAAATTCAGAAAATGATCAATTTATTATTCCTAAAGTACATGACTATTTAACGCCACTTGTTGCAGTTATTCCACTACAACTTATTGCTTACTATGCTTCGTTACACAGAGGTTGTGACGTTGACAAACCAAGAAACTTAGCAAAAAGTGTAACTGTAGAATAGAGTGAAAACCCGAGAGATACTTCTCTCGGGTTTTTTAATGCAATTTAGCATCACCATTAACATATCGACCATAGTCAGGAATCGCTAATTTATCAAATTCGTTTACCAAGGTCTCTAAACTACTTGTAAGTAACTCTCCAGCCATAGGTAGACCATGGCCGGTAATTGCTACTGCTGGTTTAAGTGAAGCTAACCTTTTTACTGAGTCCCAGGCATCTTTCCAATCGGTTGTAAAGTATCTAGGTGGACCACTGATTTCTTGCTCTTGTGTCAAAACTTTGTAAAGAGAGTCTTGTTTTACTGTGACAAAGGCATCTCCAGCAATCAAAACACGATCATGTTCACGGAATAGCGAGATATGACCTGGTGTATGACCTGGAGTATGGTACCATTTCCAGCCAGTCATTGCAGGAATACTTCCATCTTCAGGAAGTGCTTTGACATGCTCTCCTAGATTTATCGCATCGTTCGGAAAAAGTGGTGATAATTTTGCTATTAAGCCGCCTTCAACAGTAGGATCAGGCTCTGGATAATCTGTTTTTCCTGTTAAGAACGGCAACTCTAACTGATGTGCATACACAGGAACCTTCCAATGTTCAATTAATTCGATAATAGCACCTACATGATCAAAATGGCCATGTGTTAAAATAATCGCTTCAGGTCTAGTGCCTTTACCATGAATTTCTTCAGTTACCTGAATGATTCCCTCGGCGGAATGAGGCATACCAGCATCTACTAGAACCCAACCTGAACTTTTACTAACGATACATATATTCACAACTTGAATGGTATGGCAAGTTACATCTGGCGCCACCACCTGCGTTACTCCACTACCAATTGAAGTAGTGGGGATGTATTTATAATCATCTCCGTATTGCATGTCTTTATCCATTTTCATCCCTCTTTTGCAATAATTCAGTACGGTCTTATCGTTTCACTTTTAGAGTGGTTTTATCAGAACATATTGAAACTTATGCAGAAATAAACCGACTATATGTAGGAGTAATGATCATAATGAGGAGAGATAGAATATGAAGAAAATTTTTTGTATCCTAGTAAGTTTTTTTATTCTTATAGGCTGTAATCAAGATGGTGAGACTCCCGTGAATGGAGAGGCTCAACCTATTAATGAAGAACTATTACACATGCAAGAAAAGCTATCTGCAGCTATTGAAAAAATCAAGGATATAGAGGGAATTATTGAAACAAATGTTCACAATACGAGACATGAACTTGATAGGTTGCACAGTGAAGTTCAAATGCTTAGCCATTTAATAAAAAACTCAAACCTTTTTCAAATTAAGCAAGCGTACATTAAAGATGTGATCATTACTGAGTCGGAAACACATTTAATAGTCGACTTCGCAGAATTCGTAATAGATGATACTATGCCAAACGGCTTTAGAATTGATAATGACGAAGTTGATTATGTAAAAGTTAGACTTGATAGTGATAGCGGTGTTTTTATACTTGATGATGTAAGTCTTCGCTATGCTAATGTTGAAGAACTAAAAATTCATCTCATTAGTCATGAACGTCTATTTAACTTTCATTATGCTGGTGAGCAGCTTGCGGCCATATCAGAACAATATCTTCCTTAAAAAAAAAAAGAACTGACGCATTTGTAAGCGTCAGTTCTTTCTATATTAGTACATGCTTGGTGGTGGATTATGTCGAGTTGTTTTTGGAAGCATTGTGTTATGTGTATACGGTGGTGGCGGATTTAATTTAGGTTTTTTTCCAAAAGGAAACGGTTCAGCAACATACGTAAATTGGCCCATACTGTCCATACTAGGTCCGCTTGCCCAACGCCCTTGACTACTTTCTTCGCCTCTTGATAAGTTGAAGAATGCATATGAAACCTCTTGCTTCTCTAATTGTCTAGGGAAAGTACTAGGTACAACGATATTCTCTTGTGCTTCTAGTTCTGCAATAGCTGCTTTCCACATGTTTTGATGCATCGTGTCTCTTGCAATTAACCATGAAAGCATATCCTTAACGCCACGGTCATTTGTCATTTCATAAAGTCTAACTGCTTGAAGTCTTCCGTGAGATTCATATGTTAAATTCATGCGAAAATCAGCTAATAAGTTACCGCTAGCATTAATGTAACTGGCTGTCCAGGGATTACCGACGCTATCAGCTGGCATTGCACCTAAGCCTGATACGATGGCATGCTGAGGATTCATTCCCCCTAAGATAGCCCCAATAACAGGATCTTTCGCAGCATCTTCTAGATCCCCAACAGGTGCACCATCAAGAAGACGTGCAATCATAGTTGATAACATTTCGATATGTGCTAATTCTTCAGTCCCCGTATCCATTAGAAGATCACGATATTTCTCATCACCACGGAAATTCCACCCTTGAAATAAATATTGAATGGCGACAGATATTTCTCCGAATTGTCCGCCAAGTATTTCTTGTAGCTTTCTTGCAAAAATTGGATCAGGCCTCTCAGGTTTTGCATGATATTGTAATTCTTTTACGTGATAAAACACATGTATCAATCCTCCTTTTCTCGCTACTACTATTAAATTCAGAGGATAAATTGTCTTATGACAACAATGATGATTTTTTTTGGAAATCTTAAAAAACATGACTAATTGCTAGATATAACATTTACAACCAAACGATTTAGATTCATAATAAAGTTAGCTTAAAATGTTGGAGGAAGATACGATGAGATTAGTAACAAGATCAGATTTTGATGGGCTAGTAACAGCAATGCTACTAAAAAAATTAGGTATGATAGAGGAAATGAAGTTTGTACATCCAAAAGATATGCAGGATGGAAAAGTTGAGATTACAAAAAATGATATCTTAACAAATGTACCATTCGTTGAAGGTTGTGGACTTTGGTTCGATCACCATGCAAGTGAGTTGCGTCGTTCTGAGGAAGAAGGGTTCGAATTTGAGGGTGAAGTTCGTATTGCTGATAGTGCAGCTAGAGTTGTTTATGAATATTACGGTGGACGAGAGAAGTTTGGTCCTAAATTAGACGACATTATGGAAGGCGTAGATAAAGCTGATGCAGCAAAATTCAGCAAGGAAGATATCTTAAATCCAAAGGGCTGGGATCTATTATCCTTTATTATGGATGCTAGAACAGGATTAGGCCGTTTTCATGATTACCGAATTAGCAACTACCAACTAATGGAGAAATTAGTTGACTTATGTTCTGATGCAACAGTTGAAGAGGTATTGGCTGACTATGACGTTCATGAACGTGTAAAGCGTTACTTTGAGCTTAATGAGCAGTTTAAAGATATGCTACTAGCACACACGAGAACTGAAGGTAATGTGATTATTACAGATGTTCGCGATGTTGAAACAATATTCCCGGGAAATAGATTTTTAATTTATGCATTATTTCCAGAACAAAATATTTCTTTGTGGGTCGTTGACGGCTTTCGTAAACAAAATTGTTCAATTGCATGTGGGCATAGCATTATTAATAAGACATCACAAACACATGTGGGCCATTTAATGAGAGAGTTCAATGGTGGTGGCCACCGTGCAGCTGGTACTTGTCAGGTTTCCTATGAAGATGCAGCAAATACAATTGAAACAATCGTCCAAACGATGAAACAGGACGGATAAGAAACGTAAAAAAGGTATGTGACTTACATAATGTCACATACCTTTTTTAATTAGGTCTAAATAAAAATAATGACCAAGTGAAGAATTAAAGACACTAAGAAAGTAAATGCAATCCATCGATGAACTTTTCTACTTAAAAATGGTGTTACCATTAAGCCAATTCCATCAATAGCCAAGATTAACAATGTAACTAAAGCAACAATTCCTGAAGCAATTAATACAGAGTTAAATACTCCGAACGTCATGTAGGCAAACCCATGAATAAACGCTAAACCTAACCCAACCATTCCCGTCATCATATGAAGTGGTTTTATTACTTTGATTGAGCTTGATAGGAACTGTTTTGTGCTCGAGCTTAAATTAAGTGATTGTCTTGTAATAACAAACCATAATAAGCCATGTAACGATGTAACACTAATTAAAACCACTGATGCCCAACCCATCATTTTTCCATTAACAGTCCAGCTAGGACTTGGGATCGGGGATACTAACCAAATACCAATAAGAATTAGTAGAAGTAATGTGTATAAAGCAATGCTATTTCCGTATTGTTCAGAGAAATTTACTAATTTCATATACTTAGGAGTTCTAATGTTTCTCTCATGATAACTCATTGTTCATCACAACCTTTTTTATATAGTCTCTAGTTCACAATATAATTATTGTTTTATATTTGTTGACTGAGTTTCATTCTGACTTTTTTGTTCTGTACTCTCATTATTGTTCATAATACCATTTACTGAATGTTTAAATTCTCTTAAAGTGCTTCCAATGGTTCTTCCTAACTCTGGTAATTTCTTGGGGCCAAAAATAAACAAAGCAATTACAATAATTAAAATTAGACCTGGCATGCCGATATTTGACAACATGTTTCAAGACCCCCTTTAATTTGCTAAAAAATGTTAGAACACTAGGATTTACCAAGATTTTTTATTCACAAACTCGTAACAATTTAGTTTACTAAATTTTAAAATGATGGTAATATACATTTGCACCTTGATTATATTATTAATTATATTAAACTTTTTCTAAATAAGAAACATTTTTGTTCTTCCTCATTTTTGAAATATTAACCATTTAAACTTTGAAACTTTTATAGCTGTTTTTTTGTGAAAGCGCTTAAGAAGGTTCTAAATATTCAAACTCTACGGGGGTAACTATGTTTAATAAAACGTGTCCAGAAGAGTATCCGATAAATTTGTATATAAATTCTCGTAATCTATTAACTATCCAATTAACAGAAGTTCATTTAGAGGATTGGGCTATTGGTTATATGTACGCTGAAGGTATTATCGATTCTCCAGATGAGGTTAAGTCAATAACCATTGATCCTTATCGAGGAAACATTCATGTTGATTTAGGTAATAGCATTGATATGGATGTCTTCTTACAAAAGAAAAAAACAATAACCGCTGGTTGTGGTAAAGGTGCTACCTTTCGATCAATAAAAGAAATGAGCAATTTCAAAAAGGTGCAGGAAGCGAGAAGTGTTTCTCCTGCTCTATTAAGACAGAAGATGAAAGAGATGTATAAATTAACGCCTCTTTATCATCAAACTGGTGGAATGCATGCTGCCTGTATTATTGACGAGCAAGGTGAAATGATTGTCAGAGAAGACATTGGAAGACATAATGCTGTCGATAAGGTTATTGGTGCGGCGTTGAAGAAAGGTCTAACTGGCAAGGAGTGTGTCATCATGACAACTGGCCGAATCTCCATGGAAATGTGCTCGAAAGTGGCTCGCTTTGGTATTGGAGTAGCTGCTTCAAGAACAGCTGCAACAAATCTTGCGGTGGCTTTGGCAAAAGAATTAAACGTTGATCTAGTAGGTTATGTAAGAGGTCAATCTGCATATGTTTATACTGATGGAAAGCGCATTCTTAAGTTAGTTAATGAGTAAATGTTGCAATAGCAACGATTTTCAGTATTTACTAAATAGCTCACACTATTTAGTTATATATATTCCTATCTAATCAATAAGGGGGAAAACAAATGATTACACGTCGCGACTTTCTGAAGCGTACTGGTGCTGTAACAGCTGGTGCAACAATTGCAGCTGTTGGTGGAATTAACGTAAAACCTGTTCAAGCACAAGTAACAAAAATTAAGCTTCAGGCGAAAGAAGGAAGACAGGTTCCTAGTGTATGTCCATACTGTTCAGTAGGCTGTGGTATGATCATCACTGAATCTGAAGGGAAAATCATCAACATTGAAGGAAACCCTGATAGCCCACTTAATTTAGGTTCTCTATGTCCAAAGGGAGCTGCAGCATTTCAGCTAGCAGTAAACGATGAAAGACCACAAAAGGTTTTATATCGTGCTCCACATGCCACGACTTGGGAAACTAAGCCACTTGACTGGGCAATGGAGCGTATCGCACAAAAGGTCAAAGAAGACCGAGATAACAGCTTTATCGAATCTCAAGATGGTAAGCTTGTAAACGTTAACCCGGCTTTAGCTTCTCTTGGTGGTTCAACATTAGAAAACGAATGGAACTACATTCATGCCAAATTAATGCGTGGTATTGGCGTCGTTAACGTTGAAAACCATGCCCGTATATGACACAGCTCTACAGTGCCCGGTCTGGGTGCAACGTATGGTCGCGGTGGTGCGACTTCAACAGCTAGAGACTTACAAGACGCTGACTGTATTGTTATTATGGGATCGAACTTTGCTGAGAACCATCCAGTAGCGTTCCGTTTTGTTTTAAGAGCACGTGATAAAGGTGCAAGAGTAATTCATATTGATCCACGTTTTACGCGTACTTCAGCAATGTCGTCTGAGTATGTACCAATGCGTTCAGGAACTGACATCGTGTTCTTAGGAGCTCTTATTAACTATGCGCTCCAAAATGATAAATATTTTAAAGAGTATGTTGTAAACTACACAAATGCCTCTTTCATAGTTAAAGACGAATTTAAAGATACTGAAGATCTAGACGGTATTTTCTCAGGGTTTGATCCAGAGAAGAAATCATATGACAATTCGAGTTGGGCATATGAGCGTGACGAAGTAGTTATGCCAGAAGGTGAACCTGCAAACCTATCAGAGCGTTTAGCTCGTGAAAAGTTAGTAGGAAGACCGAAGCGTGACGAATCACTTCAACATCCAAGAAGTGTCTTCCAAATCATGAAGAAACACTACTCTCGTTACACACCTGAAATGGTAGAAGATATCTGTGGGACTTCTAAAGAAGAATTCCTGATGGTTGCAGAAACAGTTACGGCTAACTCTAATCCAGAACGCACAACTTCATTCTGTTATGCAATGGGTTGGACTCAGCATACGTATGGTGTTCAATGTATCCGTGCTGGAGCAATTCTACAAGGATTACTTGGAAACATGGGACGTCCAGGTGGTGGTATCCTAGCTCTTCGTGGTCATGCGAACGTACAGGGAGCTACTGACTTATCAACATTATGGAACTCTTTACCAGGTTACTTAGATATGCCTGCTAAAGCTAGACCACATGACACGTTAGAGGATTTTTTACGTGCTCAGATGAGACCAACAAGCTTTTGGCAAAACTATCCTAAGTATTTAATCAGCTTATTAAAAGCTTGGTATGGTGATGCAGCTACACCTGCAAACAATTTTGGTTATGATGCGATTCCAAAAACACTTGGAAACCATTCACACTACAAAATGTTTGAGGATGCTTATAACGGGATCATCAAAGGTATGATCATTATGGGACAGAACCCTGCGGTTGGTGGCCAGAATGCTAGTTTCCATCGTAAAGCATTAGCAAATCTTGATTGGTTAGTAGTTAAGGATCCGTTCCTAATTGAAACAGCAACATTCTGGTATGAAGCTCCAGAAGTAAAGAATGGAACTGTTAAAGCTGAAGATATTGGTACAGAAGTATTCTATCTTCCTTCAAGCGTTTTTGCTGAAACAGAAGGAAGTTTCACAAATACTAGTCGTATTATACAGACAAAAGAAAAGGCTGCTGATCCTCCAGGAGACTGCCGTTCTGACCTTTGGTTTACGTATGAACTAGGTAAGAGATTAAAAGAATTATATAAAGATAGCACAGCGAAGCATGATTGGGGTATTAAGAACCTAACTTGGGATTATGAGCCAGATGTAAATCCCCGCTTTAAAATTCAAGAACCTAGTGAACATAAAATCATTAAAGAGATTAATGGTTATGATGTAGCAACTGGTGCACCATTAGGTGGTTTTGGAGCTTTACAAGATGATGGTTCAACAGCATGTGGATGCTGGATTTACACTGGAGTACTTCCTGAAGAGGATGTCAACCGTGGAGCAAATCGTCAAGGAGACGATTATCAAAGTTTAGATTGGGGCTTTGCATGGCCAGCTAACCGTCGTAACCTTTATAACCGTGCTTCAGCAAGACCAGATGGCCAACCTTGGTCTGAGCGTAAGAAATATGTATGGTGGGATGCAGCAGAGAAGAAGTGGACTGGATACGATGTTCCTGACTTCGCTGCAACAAAAGCACCAGATACACCGGCAGTACCTGGCGGAGTTGGTTTAGCATCTCAAAGTGGGAAAGATCCATTCTTAATGAATCCTGATGGTGTCATCCAACTATTTGCACCAACTGGTTTAGTAGATGGACCGCTTCCAACACACTATGAGCCACCAGATACACCTGTTTCAGGAAATAAATTATATCCAAAACACACTCACAGTCCAACAGCTGTTATCTTTGATAAAATTCCGAATAACAAAGTTCATGGTGCTAATAACTCAGACTATCCGTTTGTTATTACAACATACCGTGTAACAGAGCATCACTTAAGTGGAGCGATGACACGTTGGTTACCATGGCTGGCCGAGTTAATGCCTGAGTTATTCTTAGAAATAAGTCCAGAATTAGCTTCAGAACTAGGTGTTCAAAATAAGGACTTTGTAACAGTTGAAACAGCTCGTGGAAAAATTGAAGCGAAAGCACTTGTTACAAAACGCATGCGTCCATTAAAAATTGATGGCAAAGTGGTTCATACGGTTGGTATGCCAATTCACTGGGGTTACTCAGGAGTCTCAACAGGATCTGTACCAAACGATTTAAGTGCTATCGTAGCTGATCCTAACGTTTATATTCACTCTTCTAAAGCATTCACATGTAATGTGAAAAAAGGAAGATTACCAGGAGGGGTAGCATAATATGAGCCAATTTGAAAGTCAAAAAGGTATGTTTATTGATACAACCCTTTGTCACGGTTGTAAGGCTTGTGAAGTAGCATGTAAGCAGTGGAATGAAATCCCAGCAAACCCCGCTCCTTCGTTAACAGGTAATAGTTATGACAATACAGGTGGTCTTGATGGCCAAAACTGGCGTCATGTTAAATTTATTGAGGATATCTCTGATGATCGCTCAGATTCTCGTTGGTTATTCCTTTCTGACTCCTGTAAACACTGTACGTTAGCTGGATGTATGTCAGTATGTCCTACAAATGCAATTATTCGTACGGAGTTTGATACAGTTTACATTGACCACGATACTTGTATCGGCTGTAAATACTGTATTACAGGTTGTCCGTTTGGTGTAATCGGAATTGGCGACCTTAGCGGAACAGCTGAAAAATGTTCACTATGTTATGATCGTCTTCAAGTAGGTCAAGAGCCAGCATGTGCACAATCATGTCCAACTGACTCTATCGAATTCGGTGATGTAGAAGACTTAATGGTAATGGCTAGAAAAAGAGAAGAGTATCTACAATCAACTGGAAACTTTAAAGCAAAAGTTTATGGAGACTCCGACATTTTAGGTGGTTTAAATGTATTCTATTTACTTCAAGATACACCTGAAAAGTACGGACTTCCTAGCAACCCACAAATGCCGCAAAAAACAATGCTTGGTGGTTATTGGAGTAGTGTGTTCAGCTTATTTGCTGTAGGCCTAGTTTCCCTTCTAAGCTTCCGTTCGTATCGTGAACGCAAGTTGTTAGAAGAAAAAACCACGACAAGTGCGTAATTGGGGGGACTAAAAAATGTATAGTTATGAACTAACACAATTAAAAAGTCCAGATTTTCCTTTTATCATTATTTTCGACCTTTTCATTGGAGGTATCGCAGCAGGGGCATTCTTAATTACTGCCCTTCTGCTAGCCTTCGGTGGCAAAATAAATAAAGCAGGTTTACACCGTGCGTTTTACGTGACGATGGCTTTACTACCAGTATACGGGCTATTACTAATCCTTAAGCTAGATAAAAAAGAACGTTTCGTTAACGTTATGTGGCAATTTAGGGACGGAAATATCATGTTGAACTGGGAGTCGCCAATGTCACTAGGGGCTTGGGTATTAAATGGATTAGGTGTTTTCGCAGTATTCGGTGTTTTATATGCTCTTAAGAAAGACAACTTACTACAGCTTCCATGGGCTAAGAAATTATATGACTTAGCTACTTGGTTACATGAAGGACCAATTGCAAAAGCATACCTTTCTGTAGGTGCAATTGTTGCAGCATGGTTCTCAGTTTATTTAGGAGTTCTTGTAACAACGTCTCAACTTCCAGCTTGGAATGCTACACCATTAATTCCAACGTTATGGATCATTAGTGCAGTAATCACTGGCGTATCTGTTGTTATTTTATTACTTCTATTTACAAATCGTGGATCAATCCTTGATGAGTCAATTCAACGTTTAGATAACATTGTAAAATCAGTGATCGTTGTAAATGTTGCGATGATTATCGTGTTTGTTATCGCTTTAGGACAATGGAGCGAAACAGTAACAAGAGGAATGTTTGGAATTCTATTATGGGGTGGCGTAGTAGTGGTTGGATTATTAGTTCCACTATTGTTAAAACTAAAGCCAAATCTCCTTGGTGTTAAGAATTCTTTAATCTTCTCAAGTGTATTACTTTTAGTAGGTGGATTTATCCTACGTTACGTTGTAATGATGGGGCCAATGTCATTTTGGTAAAATGAAAGGTGTAGAGCGTCGGTTTAGCGGCGACAAGCAAATGTTCTGACAGAAAAAAGTGTGGTTTTTCACTTTTTCTCTGGCAGAACATTTGACCTCGAGCCGCTGACGCTCAGAACTAGACACAAAATTTCCATAAAAATCAAGGGAGATAGTGAGTCAATCTATTTGGCTTTCTTTCTCCTTTCTTTTACAATAAAACTGTAAACGTAAACATATTATACCTAATTGTGAATAAATGAACTTTTGTTATTTTTTGTAAAAGTTCATTTATTTTCAAAATGTTAAAAGAAAATAAAAAGAGTAAAATCGTAATGAAAATGAGCTTGAAGAATGCTATAAAAAAGAGGAAGAGGGGCGATTATGAGTAGTATTAGAGGAGTAAAAAACGTTTGGAGTCGCTTAATTGACAATAACAAAGATTTTAAAGCTGTTTCAAAAATTCATATTGATTTAGTTGAGAGACTAGAAAAAGTTGAGCCGTTAGTTGCAAGCTTAGAATTAAGTAATGATGACATTGCTGCTAAATTAGCAGAAGGGATTCCATACTTAGAAGGCCAAGAAGAGAAAATTGACCTACAGTTTGCGATGAAACATTTTCGTGAGCTATCTAATTGGACGGGACTAGGTGATTCGCGTTCTATCTTTAAGAAAATGGGTAAAAAGGCAACTGATAAAGAGGTAGAACAATTGTTAAGAGCGTGGTTAACTGGCGATAGCACAGTTATTGATCAATTCGCTAATCAATATAATCTACAGTTAGATGTTCTATTTGTGGTAGCTCGCTATAGCTTACTACCAACCCTAAACCAATACCGTTTAGAATTTGAAAAAACAAAAGTGTTCAATGAGGAAGAGTGGATGAAGGACTATTGCCCGGTATGTGGTGATCAACACGGTCTAGCTGAATATCGTGGTAGTGAAAGATTTCGTCACTTTAGATGCTTGTCCTGTGCGGGAGACTGGGTATTCTGGCGAATTGCTTGTCCACACTGTGACAACAAGGATCATAATAAACTAAGTACGTTAATGATTAAAGAAGAAAAGGCTTCATTTCAAATTGATACGTGTGAGGAATGTTATGGGTATGTGAAAGGAATAAACAAGTTAGATCCTTCTAGCCCGATGTTTTTGTTACTCGATGATTTTGCTACATTCCATTTAGATCTTCTAGCAAAAGAAAAAGGATATCACAGACAAGGTACCTCGACAACGCTGCAGTAGATAGAAAAAGAGGGAAGGGGATAAGCATGAATGCTGGGTTAATTTTATTATCAGGTGGAAAGTCAAGTAGAATGGGGACAAACAAAGCACTTTTACCTATTGAAGGAAAAGCAAATATCGAGCGTATTGTTGATAGCTTAGGTGATGAGTTTACTGATCGAGTGCTAGTAACAAATAGTCCAGATGAATATGCATTATTAAAAGAAAAAGTTAAAATTGTAACGGATATATATCCAGGCTTGGGACCACTTTCAGGCATACATGCTGGATTATTGGCTTCATCAGCAGAATATAATGTCGTTGTTGCTTGTGATATGCCGTTTGTCTCAAAAAAATTAGCACGACTATTAGTGGAGAAAAGCGTGGGATATCAAGCTGCCGTACCTCGTTTTAACGGTATGAGACAACCATTGTTTGCGGTATATCACAAGTCTATTGTTAGTGAAATTGAGCAGTTCCTTAAGGGGAATGATTTCCGAGTCAATAATTTATGGGGAAAAGTAAAGATGTTATGGGTTGAGGATGAAAGTTTACAGTCAATTCCGGAAGTCGAAAAAGCCTTTTTTAACATGAATTATCCAGAGGAATATGATCAGGTGAAAAAATGGGTGTCAAAAGAACTATAGTTATACAAATAAGAATATAATAGTTCGATTATCATTGGAGTTGATTACGATCAACTCTTTTTTTTATGGTATTGCTCTTACATAGTTAATTTAGAATGTATAATACCAATTTATTTTTCGCTACTTAGTATTTTGGTTGGAGAGAGTAGGAAGAGTGTACTGAATAAATAGTAGTATATAAAGTCATGTATGTTGGAGGAAACCGATTTAAGGACTTTCAGTTCTGAATTTTTTGATAGTATATAAGTCTCGATGTGAAAATTCAGAAAATGATATTTTTGTTGGATAGGCTAAAACAAACATTTTATTTAAGATAATGACATAACATCACAGATTACGACAAACTTTTCGCTGTATCACGATAAAGGCAAAGCTAATGAAAGTTAGTGACGCAAAGCTAAAGGGGCTAAGGTGGACCTCCACTACGCCAGCCAGTTTCCGAAAGAAATAGGGAGTTTGTTTTTACTATTGCTTATGCAAATAGTATATACATAGTACACCTATCATGGTGTTCAACCCCACTTTCGGTAAGGTGGGGTTATTTTATTTGAGGCAAGGGGCGTAAAAGTTATGGTGAAGCTTGTAAATGGTAGCAACGGCAAGATATTAGCGGAAGATCTAAAAGTTGCTGATACATTTTTATCGAGGCTTCGTGGATTAATGTTTACCGACACCTTACCTTCAAATTGTGCCTTGCACATTATACCCTGCCGATCAATTCATAGCTTTTTTATGAACTATGCAATTGATGTAGTGTATCTAAATGCAAATATGCAAATTGTGGCTATCGATGAAGCGGTAGCTCCAGGGAAAATTGGAAAATTGCACAAAGGCACTATCTCAGTTGTAGAGCTGCCAGCCGGAAAAGTTGCAGCTACAGAAACAAGAGTAGGAAACTACTTACAAAAAATCGAAAAGGGAGAGGATTTATATGTTAAACAAATTTAAACAATTAGTAGTTCAAGAAGAAGGACAAGGTATGACGGAGTATGGGTTGATTTTAGGGTTAATAGCAGTGGTTGTAATTGGTGCGTTATCCTTGTTGGGTGGAGAGGTTAAAGGAATTTTTAATGATATAGTTTTAAAGTTTAATCCTGAAGCTAAAGTAGATTAATTATAAGAAATTTTTAAGGCTTTACGTTTACTGCGTAAAGCCTTTTTAAAAGAAGTAAATTAATGGTACAGTGAAATTTTATACCTAGTGAGGGAAATATATGTTATGGATTAATCTATTATTACTAGTTTTACTTCTTATATGCTTAATCACAGATTTGAAAAGTAGAAAGATTTATAACAAGGTTTTGTTTCCGACTCTAGCTTTTGCCTTTGTTGCCAACATAACCATTAGTGGTTGGTCAGGACTTGGATCTGTCTTAGTAGGTTTTCTAGTTGGTTTAGCAATTCTACTTATCCCTTTTTTATTAGGTGGAATGGGAGCCGGAGATGTAAAGCTTTTAGCAGTGATAGGCGCTTTAAAAGGTTCTGAATTTGTATTTACGACAGCGCTTTATATGGCATTAGTCGGAGGGGTTATTGCTTTAATTATTATCTTGATGAAAAAAGGAAGAGCTAAAGGACTATTGTATTATCTTGCTGCAAGAAAACATGGAATTGAACTTCCCTATGAAAAAAGTGCCCTGGCTGCAAAATATCCTTATGGTGTTGCGATTGTTGCAGGTGCTTTATTTGCCTTATTTATTCAGGAAACAAATCCATTCTAGTAAAAATTATTACTCACCTTACTACCTCAGTAAAAAAGCTGGATAGTAGTGGGGATTTTCAGTTTTATAGAGATGTTTTCTTAATTAGATTTGGTAAAGGAGAGGATAGAGTGAAATCTGAAGATGGACAAGCTTTAGTAGAATTTGCACTTGTTTTTATGTTACTAATGTTGCTTCTCTGTGGAATTGTTGACTTTGGACGTGCGTTTCATGCCTATCTTGCTCTTGATCATGCAGGGCGAGAAGCAGCCAGAATCGCTAGTATTGGAGAAAATGATGTGAAGGTTAGAGACGCAGCTAAGGCGGCGGTTCGACACCTGTCCATTAATGATACAAATATTAGCATAATTCCTGCCGCTAATATTCGTAAGCAAGGAGATTTTGCAACTGTGACACTTACCTATGACCTTGAATTTATTACACCGTTAATTGGTCGATTATTTACAGATAATCTTCTTAGTATTGAAAGTCGAACTGTCATGAGAGTGGAGTGAAATTATGAGAAGCTGGTTGAAAATAACTTGTCGAAAGCTTTATCGAGACCAACAAGGTGGTGTACTTGTTCTTGTCGCACTGATGATGGTTGTTTTACTAGGGGTTACAGCACTAGTAGTGGATCTTGGTAGAGTTTATGCTGAACAGAGTTCATTACAAAAAGCGCTAGATGCATCAGTTTTAGCTGGTGCACAAGGCCTAATCAAGAAAGAGACGCAAACACAAACGCAAGCGGAAGCACAGGCGATTTCCTATGCAAAGGATATCTCGAAAAAAAATTCTTACATCCTTAATGATAGTGATATAAAAGTAACTAGTAGCTATATTAAAGTATCTAAGGAAGTTTCGGTGCCAATGACTTTCGCAAAAGTGATTGGTTTTAATGAAATTACTTTTTCAAAAGAAGCAACAGCTTTAATAGGACCATTAGGTTCTTCCATAGGTGTTACACCAATCGCGGTGGAGAAAAAAAACATCCCGGATGGTAAGGAATTAAAATGTTCTAATACAGGTAATCAAAGAGGAAATTGTGGATATTTGGATATCGTTGGGAGCGGAGCAACTACCCTAGCTGATGGGATCAGAAACGGAGTTAAAATTTACGTAAAGGATGAAGTTAAATTTGAATTTGATACCGAAACAGGACAAAAATGGGGTCCTGTTAAATCTGCATTCGAACACCTAATTGATCTGGATAAAAATAAACTGCACTGCCAAAGTAAAAGTACAGCCGATAAAAATTGTAAAAGAGTGATTACAGTTGCTGTTGTTGATACTTTTGATTATGTCCACGGAAAAGACACGATTGAGGTAGTTGGTTTTGCTGCTTATTGGCTTTCTTCAATTAATAACGGGCAAAAAAGTGTTAGAGGTGAATTTATCAATATGATAGGTTTAGGTGAAATATCAGAGAATGGTCAAAACTATGGTACGTACGTTGTAAAATTAACGGATTAAAACATTAGTTCTAGACCTGTTATGTTTACTGAGTCATAGTTTTTAATTTAGATCCTAGGTAGGTGTACTGAGTGAGTTCTAAGTCAATTTTTCTTCTCGCAATTATTATGGGTGGAATTACTACCCTTTTATTTAATAACTACCTTAAAAATTCAACAGCTCCTACTGCAGCAATCGTTACCGAAAATACGGTCGAGATTATCGTAGCAGCAGAGCCATTAAAGAAAAATGAACGAATAACAGCAGAGAAATTGGAATTTAAAACGATTCCTGAGAGTGCCCTTCATCCACAAACTCTTATGACTAAAGAGGAGTTAGAAGGACTTTTCGTAACTGCAGATATGCAAACAGGTGAGGCCTTTTTTAGTCACCGTGTTCAAAGTGAGGAAGATGAAAAGCTATTCATATCACGGAAAGTAAAACCAGGCTATCGTGCGGTATCGGTTTCTGTTAATTATGTAGAATCGGTCTCAACTTTAACGGAGCCAGAGGACCTAGTAGATATTATTTTTACAGAAACGATTGAAAAAGAAGATAAAGAAGAAATAGTAACGAAATTGCTTTTTGAAAAGGTTCGTGTGTTAGCTGTAGGTAGAAAGATGGTAGAACCAACTTCACCGGAAAGTTACTCCGAATATAGTACCGTAACGCTAGAATTAACGCCTGCTGATGCTATAAAAATAGTTAATGTTTCAGAACGAGGAAGTATTCATCTCATGCTAAATAGTCGAATTGATGAACCTTCTGATAATAGTAGTAAGTAAATCTTTTCTAAGAACTATGGGGGTGACGATATGTCTGAAAAAACTTTACAAGAACAAGGAGAGTTAATTGCAGTTTGTAGTGGTAAAGGTGGAGTTGGACGGACGTTGTTAACGGTAAACCTAGCCATAGCACTTAAGAAAAAAAATCTAAAAGTAAGCATCTTAGATGGAGATTTTCAATTTGGTGATGTAAACATGGCAATGGACCTTCAGTCAGCTTCAACCATCTATGAGCTTTTAAAAAACGAAACTAGAATTGATGAATTAGCACTAAATGAATTGTTAGTTACTCATCAAAGTGGAGTTAAGGTACTCCCAGCTCCTGACAGACCTGAATTTGCTGATTTAGTTACTCCTGAGGTTGTTGACCAAGTGGTTGACATTATGGTTAGTCAGAATGACTACGTGGTTGTAGATACAGAAGTAGGATTTCAAGAGAAAAGCTTAGCGATTATAGAGAAGGCAACACAGGTTTTACTAGTAACAAATTTAGAAATTGCTACATTAAAAAATACTAAGTTAATGTTAGAAACTTTTACCACTTTAGGCTTAAGGGAAAAGGTGAAAATTATTGTAAATCAGTCGACAAAAAAAGGATTCGTTAAATTAGAAGATTTACCGTCAATCCTTGATACAGATTTACTATATTATTTACCGGATAATGATAGTGTTGCTACAAAGTCTCTTAATCAAGGGATTCCTTTTGGCGTTAGTCGTGGTAAAACCGATTTGGCAAAGGCACTTTACAAATTAGCACATCAGCTCATTGAGAAAAAAGATGTGGCCAGTTTAAAACATAACTCTAAACCTATCTTTGCAAAATTATTTACGAAACAGAAGCACATGAAAAGGAGTGGGAGAATGTGAGTTTACTAAAAAGGATCCAAGCAAAACAACAAACTCAAGCCCAATCAGCTCCTAGCTTAAGTCCAATCTATAACGATTCCTTAGATAATGATAGCCTTCTAGAGGAAAAGGTAAAAAGAAAAATACAGTTACAAGTTCAGTTAGCGGAAAAAGAAACTAGTGCTACCGTGGCTGTTGAGGAACGATATATAAACGAGGAAGTAAGGCCCAGACTGTCACCTGTTTCAACATCCGTTTCAAGTGAAGAAAAACAGGATCTAATGAAGAGTTTTCGAGAGTTAACCGAAAAGAACACTACAAAACAGGTCAAAAGTAATCAAACGGAAGTCTTGCAAAGCTCTGATCTAGAAGATCGATTAAAGAATGAGATACATAAAAAGATCATTAATGAGTTTAAAAATTCCGATATTGATGAGATTGCTTCGAAACTAGAAAACATTATGTCTCAAATTCTTGATGAAGATAAATCATTTCGAGGAAATATTAATTCGCAAAAAGTTATCAATGAATTAACGAATGACTTAACTGGTTTTGGTCCAATTAATCCTCTTTTAATGGATTCAGCTGTCTCAGAGGTAATGGTCAATGGACCTGACCAGGTCTTTGCTGAGCGCAAAGGTAAGCTTGAACTAACAAATGTAAAGTTTCGAGATAATGATCATGTCTTGCAAGTGATTGAAAAGATAGTAGCTCCTATTGGGCGGCGAATTGATGAGAGTAGTCCAATGGTTGACGCTAGATTACCGGATGGTTCTCGTGTAAATGCAATTATTCCTCCTTTAGCTTTAAATGGACCAACAATTACAATACGAAAGTTTGCTGAAGATCCATTTAAAGTTTCTGATTTGGTTCGTTTTGGAACACTTACTGAAGAGATGGCAGTTTTCTTAGATGCTTGTGTAAAATCGGCTTTAAATATCTTTGTTAGTGGTGGAACAGGTTCGGGAAAAACGACGACACTTAATGTGTTATCTTCGTTTATTCCAGAAGATGAACGGATTATTACGATTGAAGATGCTGCAGAATTGCAACTTGGTCAGGACCATGTGATTTCTTTAGAAACAAGACCGCCCAATATTGAAGGGAAGGGTGCTATTTCAATTCGTGATCTCGTTCGAAATTCACTCAGGATGAGACCGGACCGGATTGTCATTGGTGAGGTGCGTGGTGCCGAGGCGTTGGATATGCTTCAAGCGATGAATACAGGTCATGATGGTTCACTAGCTACCGGCCACTCCAATAGTCCTAGGGACATGTTGTCTCGTTTAGAAACAATGGTTTTACTTGGAGGAGTTGACCTCCCAGTACGAGCAATCCGTGAGCAGATTGCTGGTGCCATCGACCTTATTATCCAACAGTCTAGATTAAAAGATGGTACTAGAAAAATCACGAATATAACTGAAGTGCAAGGATTAGAGGGTGACGTTATTGTCTTACAAGACCTTTTTGCCTTTCAGCAAAAAGGAGTAGATGATCAAGGGAAAATCATTGGCAAGCTTGTTCCTACAGGAGTTCGTCCTAAATTCTATAGTCGCCTAGAAAACACAGGTCTCTATATTCCACCGAGTGTATTCATCGAAGAGGAGGACGTAATGTAATGGAGCAGCTGTTACTATTCTTAATTCTTATTTCTTCTAGCTTATTGTTTGGAGCATTATTTAAAATGCTCCTTTTCTCAAAGAAAAAAACCAATCAACGTTTAGAGCATTACCTTAATCTAGAGACAAAAGAAGAGAGTCAAAATAAAAAGGAATTTACATTTGCTTTGAATTTGCGACTGGCAAATGAGGTGCTAAAAAAGAAACTTCTTCGTAAAACTAAAAATAAAAATTTAGAGCTGTTAATAAAAAGCTCTGGTATTCCGATTAAACCTGATGAGTTTACAGCTTTTCGAATAATTGGTGCTTTACTTATTGGCTTACTTTTAAATTTACTACTAGGAAATATGTTGTTTTTATTTCTAGGAATTATAATTGGTTATGTGTTGCCGGTCTTTTGGGTGAAAAAGAAACATGCACAACGGCTACGCCAATTTAATGAAGGGTTACCTGATATGATTGTAACCATTATTGGTTCATTACGGGCGGGATTTAGTTTTCAACAAGCCTTAAAGTCCGTTGTTGATGAGAGTGACTCACCAATTAAAGATGAGATGGATATTGTGATTAAGGAAATGCAGTACGGTCGGACAATTGAAGAGGCATTGAACGAATTAAAGGAAAGAATGCCAAGCGATGACTTAGATTTAATGATCCAAGCAATCTTAATTCAGCGTCAAGTTGGTGGAAACCTGGCAACAATCCTTGAAAAAATTGTTGAAACAATTCGGGACCGTACAAAAATCCAACAACAAATTCAAACCTTAACGGCGCAAGGAAGACTTTCTGGGATGGTAATTGGTTTTCTTCCAATCATTTTAGGTGTAGTTATATTTTTAATAAATCCAGGCTACATAAGTTCCCTTTTCACAAATCCAATTGGGCTAGTATTAGTAGGGCTAGGACTGTTTTTTGGCATTTTAGGGATTATCTTTATTCGAAAAGTAACGACAATTGAGGTGTAGGCAATGATGTATCTTACATTCTTTCTGACTATTACATTGCTTGTAGTAGCAGTACTTATATCAAAACAGCAAAAGCCCCCGAAAAAGAAAAATCATCGAATTGAACTACTGCTAAGTTCAATTCCTCAGGAAGATAATCCTGAAGAAAATCAACAAGAATCAAAAGACTCTTTATTTCGAAGGGTATTCCAACCGATAGTACATGACTATAAGAGAAGCTTTAAACAGCGGGTACCTGGAGAAAAGGTAGCCAAAATAGAACAGAAACTCTTACAGGCCGGGAGTCCTTTTAATATGACACCAGTTGAATTTCGATTGCTTCAGCTAGGTTTATTTATTTTACTACCAACCCTTTTTGGGCTCTATGGATTACTACTAAAAAATGAAGCAAGTGCGGTAATACTATTTGGGTTAATTGGATTAGTAGTCAGCTTAGTTCTTCCCAATTATTATTTAAAACAAAAAGCTAAAGCAAGAGGCAAACAAGCCTTAAAAGAACTTCCTGATACGCTTGACCTTCTTACAGTTAGCTTAGAAGCAGGTCTTGGCTTTGATGCAGCCCTAAGTAAAATCGTTGCCAAGAAAGACGGCGTCCTGTCAGATGAACTAACTAGATGCTTAGAAGAAATGCGACTTGGTAGAACAAGAAGAGAAGCTTTAACTGGAGTAAAAGAGCGAATAGTCGTACAAGAAATAAGTGTGTTAATTAATAGTATTCTTCAGGCAGAGAAACTTGGTATTGGTATGGTTCAAGTGTTAAGGGTACAATCGCAAGATGTTCGAGATCGTCGCAAACAACGGGCTGAAGAAGAGGCAATGAAGGCTCCAATTAAAATGTTATTTCCACTTGTTCTTTTTATCTTCCCAAGTTTATTTATCGTTCTTTTAGGACCTGCAATGATACAACTAATAGAAACATTCAGTAAGTGAAAACGAGTCTCAAGGAAAAATATTTCCTTAAGGCTCGTTTTTAGTCCATAAAAAGTATTTTATCAAAAGGGACATAAAGCAACAAATCACCTTTCATAATCCCCTCCAATGAAGATTTAGAAACAACCACATGGAAAGTGACATTTGCTACGACCACAGACACAGTAGCGCGATCTATCCCATCAACTACACTTGTAATTGCATATGGGAATGTATTGGCCCTATCATTACTAGCAACAAAGGAAAGGTCATAGCTGTGAATTCCTAGATACCTTTTAGTAGTCAAAACACAGTCTTCTAGTTCTAGCTCAATCCCGTCTAAAACAACAGAATTACCATTCATCCACCTAATTTCAAATACATTCTCACACCCAACAATCTTTGCAGCTGATTTGCTAATTGGTCGCTCTAGTACCTCTTGCTTTGTTCCAAACTGAATGTTTCTGCCGCTATCGTACAAACAAAGATAATCACAGATTCGGTATGCTTCCTCAATATTATGGGTAACAAAAAGAACGACCCCAGAGAAGTTCTTTTTAATAATCGCCAATAATTCTAATTCAAGCTGCTTTTTTACGTGTTGGTCAAGCGCTGAAAATGGTTCATCCAATAGAAGGATTTCAGGCTCTGTGACTAATGTTCTAGCAAGAGCTACTCGTTGCTGCTGCCCACCAGATAATTCATTAGGATAGCGATTTTCTAGTCCAGTAAGTTGAACCACTTCGAGCATCTCAGAAACTTTTTTAGTCTTTTCAATTCTGCTCATTCCGTTTAAGCCAAAACCAATGTTTTCCGAAACAGTTAGGTGGGGAAACAGGGCATAATTTTGAAAGACATAACCAACTTTTCTTTTTCTTGTCGGGATGTTTATCTTCTTTTTAGGATCGAAAACCACATGGTTACCGATTGATATGTTACCTGAGTCTGGGTTTAATAGGCCGGCTATCGCTTGTAGCGTTAAACTTTTACCACAACCAGAAGGGCCCAATATTCCGACAATCCCTTTTTCTACTTGGAAGGCAACATCGAGGTTAAATTCTCCCAGAGATTTCTTGATATTGATGTTTATCATTATCTTCTTCCCCCTATAGAAACTTTTTTCTCAAGGCGGTTTATTGTGAAAAGCACAATAAGGGCAACGACGGTCATGATAAAAACAAGGACATTAGCTAATTCGCGATTACCAGCGAGAAGTGCATCATAAATAGCAATGGGCATTGTCATTGTTTTATTTGGGATACTTCCAGCGACCATTAAGGTTGTACCAAAATCACCTAAAGCCCGAGCGAAGCCTAGAGTAATACCGGCAACAATTCCACGCCATGCTAATGGGATAATAACCGTAAAGAAAATATTGAGTTCCGTTCGCCCCAATACTCTAGCTGCATTGACAATATTAGGGTCAATGTTGGAGAATGCAGCCTTTGCAGATTTAATTAGAAACGGAATTGAAACAACCATTGCGGCTATAATCGCACCAGTTGGAGTAAATACTATCATAATTTGAAAGTTTTCCTCGAGAAATTTGCCAATTGTGCTTTGCCGACCTAACAGAACAAGTAAATAGTACCCTAAAACCGTTGGCGGTAATACGATTGGTAATGTAATCAAAGTATCAAGTACATCAGCAAATTTACTTTTAGAGCGACTTAAGAAAAATGCAATCGGTAAGCCAATAATAATAGTGAAAAGAGTTGCTGTTAAAGCAACTCTTAAAGATAAGAACAAGGGGAATAAATTAATTTGATCCATAGAAAAAACTCCTTAAGGAATGCTATACCCATACTTTTCTAAAATTATTTGGGCTTCTTCACTAAAGAGAAACTCAATGAACTGACGAGCTTCTTCTTGGTACTTGGTAGTAGAAAGAACGGAAATAGGTTGTTCCAATACTTCGTGCATATGATCATCAATAAGCATGAAATTAACTTTTTCATCTTTTAAAGATAGCGCAATAAAAGCAGCTTCCACATTTCCGGTCTCGAGCAGGGTGAATGTGTCAGAGATATTTCTCCCATAAACAAGTTTCTCCTCAATATCGTCCCATATTCCGGCTTGTTCTAGAGCTTGCTTTGCAGCTAATCCATATGGCGCGTGTTCTGGATTGGCTATTGCTACTTTAATAATTGCATCATCAAGAAGATCTTCTAATTTGGTTATCGTAAAATCTTGTTCTCTTAAGGTTGCTACACCAATTCTACCCAATGCAAAGACAGGTTGGTCATCTAATAGTGCTTCAGTGTGAAAGTTTCGATAGAAGCTTGGGCTTGCAGGTGCAAAAATATCAAATGGTGCACCATTTAAAATTTGTTCCGTTAATTGACCGGAAGAACCAAAGCTAAATACAATCTTCACGTTTGTTTCTTTTTCATATTCTTCTCCAAGCTCTGTAAAGGCTTGTACTAAGTTACTTGCAGCAGCAATATGTAATTCAGGTTTTTTCTCGACAGTTGCGCAACCGGAAATGATGACAACTAGACAAAATGCTACATATAAACCTATAAAGGATTTATTTTTCATCATATTTCTCCCACTAAAATTTGGACATAGATTACTTGTTATCCTAATTATAGTTTAACTATAAACCTAAAAAAAGAAAAAAGTAAGTTTTTACTAGTAATAAAAAGGGTATTAAATCATGATAAGAAATTATACAATAGAAGTAGATAAGTCAATTTTTGTCGAAATATATATTGAGGTGTCATAGATGGAAAAATATCAAAAGTTGTTTCTTGATCGAATGAAAAAAACATTTAAACAATGGGAAGAAAAAGGCTTTGTAGAAGAAGCTTCTCTGTACCGCTTTCTTCATACAGTAAAAGGAACAGCTGCCTCAATTGGACTAGTAGAGATATCGAATGAAGCGGAAAAGCGAATGGTCAACCTTGATGAGCATGGTGAAAGACAATGGACCCAAGAGGAATGGAAGTCATTACTAGTCTTTCTAGCTGACGTTGAGCTTGAAGAAAAGGCTGGAGTTCAACTAGAAACAGAGGATGTAGAAAAAGTTACTGAGAATGAAAAGCTAATCCTTGTTGTTGATGACGACATAACCATGGTAAATTACCTGAAGGAAAACCTGGAAAACCAAGGTTATATGGTATTAGCAGCTGTGACAGGAGAAAAGGCATTACAACTGTTTTATGATCATAAACCAGATTGTATATTATTAGATTTACATCTTCCAGACCAAAACGGCTTAGAACTGTTAGAAACTATTTTAGGGAAATCGCATTCCTACTTTATTCCGATCATTATCATAAGCTCTGATGACAGAAAAGAAACGAGGATTAAGGGCTATGAAATTGGAGCTGTTGACTTTCTGGCGAAACCGTTTGCCTTTGATGAGTTAAAGGCTCGGATTGAAAACCGAATTCGCTATAAAGAGTTAATTAGCAATGCCGTATTATTAGATGAATTGACTGGTGCTTTTAATCGCAAATTTTTTAATATGGAACTAAATCGTTATTTATATGAGTTAAATAGAAGAAAAGATATATTATCGTTAGTTATTCTAGATTTAGATCATTTTAAACGTGTGAATGACACCTATGGTCACAATATTGGAGATGTGGTTCTGAGGGGCTTTGCCCAATTTATTATGGCAAACAAACGAAGTTCTGATTACTTAATTAGGTATGGTGGTGAAGAGTTTATTTTGCTTTTGCCACACACCAAAAGAGAAGATGCTGAAATATTCATTAATCGCTTACTAGCGGACTTTGCTGCAGTATCTTTCCCAACAGACAAAGGTTCATTATCTATCACATTTTCAGCAGGTATTGTTGAGGTTGAAAATCCCAACATTCCTATTGAAGATTATGTAAAGATGGCAGACCAAGCATTGTATCAAGCAAAAGACCTTGGAAGAAACCAAGTGATTGTGTACGAAGATACTGTCAATGAAACGACGAGTCATAAAGTCATTCGAATTGCTGTTATTGATGATGATCCGGTCGTCCACCAGCTAGTGAATGACCGTTTAGGTAAACTTTCCTTTGGGAACATTGAAGTAGACATTAAGTCATACCGCGAGGGCGAGTCATTCTTTCAATCTAAATGGCATAATCAGGGCGGGAGAACGCTTGTTTTGCTTGATGGCATAATGCCTAGGATGGATGGATTAGAAGTTCTCCGAAAGCTAAGACAAGACTATGACGAAAATAGTTATGTTGTGCTTATGTTAACGGGAAGAAAAAGTGAGAAGGATATTGTTAAAGCATTAGAATTAGGTGCGGATGATTATCTAACAAAACCATTTAGTATGGCAGAGTTAGAAGCAAGAGTAAAACGATTAGTTAAAAGGATGATGATGTAACAAATGGTTGATATATCGTTAAAAACCTTAGTTATCATAAATATCATTTTATTTTTCACATTACTATTGCTATTCGGCTATTTGCTTTTGCAAAAACATAAAGACATAAAACGTAAACTGCGCAAGGCAAGGATAAAAGAGAAAATTCGTGATGGTATTTTTGAACATTTAAACGAAGGTCAAGAGGTTAAGACTCGATTATTTCAAAGGGATCCATTAAGTTATGAAGTTGTTCAAGAGTTATTGTTAGAATATGGTACGATGGTAAAAGGAGACGAAGAGCAAAAGAGACTTCAGCAATTTGCAGAATTTCATTTTTCTAGTTATTATCAAGAACTGCTTAGCCATCAAAATTGGAGTATCCGTATGAATACTCTTTATTCAATAGAGAATTTATCTATGAAATCAATGGAAACGGACGTCTGGAATCATTTTGCGGAAAGTACCTATGAAGAAACTGTTGAACAACAACAACAAATACGTGTTCTCGCAAAGCTTCAATCAGAAAAACTCGCCAGTCATTTATTTGTTGATAAAAATATCTACCCGTTACCTCTCTATAAAGAAGTGTTACGAACTTTTCAGACAGATTTATTTGATCAAATGGTTGGCCGTTATGATGAAGCAAATGAAACACTAAAAGTTGCAATCTTAGCAATCTTTGCTGAAAAGAACGATACTAGTTATTTACCTCTCGTTGAGCGCGAACTTGAAAATGGTCATACCGATATCAGACTTCAAGCCTTAAAAGTCATTCGGAGCTTTGGGTATGTCGGAAATATTGAACTATTTTCAACCTTTGCTACATCTTCCTTATGGCAGGAGCGAATGTTGTTTTGTAAAATTGCGGCTGTGATTACCAAGGAACGCTTTAAAGAGACATTAGTGAGGCTAATTGGAGATGAAAGTTGGTGGGTGCGTAACGCAGCTGGAGAAGCGTTAGCAAACTACCATGACGGAGACTTTATTTTAACTCACATATCTGAAGAAAACGAGGACTCATTTGCAAGAGATATGGCCAAGCAATGGTTAGGAGGCGAGGAAACTGCTAAATCATGAAATTATTACGTTAATCTTTCATTGGGCAGCCTACTTAATTATTGGCTATATGGGATTAATTATCTTCTTTTATTTTATTATCTTTTTCATTTCAGCAAAGCAGCTTAGAAAGCATTATTTCCTTGATGAGAAGGAACCTTATAAGCAATTGCTAACCTCTAAAGATACGAAACCTATATCGATTATTGTGCCAGCCTATAATGAAGAGATTGGGATCTATAACAGTGTTCGCTCCCTCTTAAGTATTAATTATCCGGAGTATGAAATTATCGTTGTAAATGACGGTTCGAAAGATAATACCGTTAAAGAAATGATCGATCGTTTTCAAATGGTAAAGGTTAATTTGGTAGTTCGAACTCGGTTAGCAACAGAAAAGGTTCGAGCTATTTATAAATCCGAAATCTATGATCAATTGTATCTGGTTGATAAAGAAAATGGTGGTAAATCAGATGCGCTTAATGCGGGGATGAATGTATCCCACTACCCCTACATCTGTTCGTTAGACGGTGATAGTGTCCTCGAACGCGATGCATTTTTGAAAGTGATGAAACCAATCATTGATTCAAATGGTGAGGTCATTGTTACCGGAGGCAGTATTCGAATTGCCAATGGTTGCGAAATTGAACGGGGCGAAATTATGAGGGTTGGTTTAGCTAAGAGCCCGATTGTAGTCATGCAAGTGGTTGAATACTTGCGAGCGTTTCTCATGGGAAGAGTTGGACTAAGTCGGCATAACTTACTGTTAATTGTTTCTGGTGCATTTGGTGTCTTTCATAAAGAATGGGTGATTAAAGCTGGAGGCTATCGTACAAAAACAGTAGGTGAAGATATGGAACTAATCGTTCGACTTCATCGCTTAATAAAAGAAGAGAAAAGTACTAAGAGAATTGAATATGTACCTGATCCAGTTTGTTGGACTGAAGCACCTGATTCCTTAAAAATATTAAGGAGACAACGGAGTAGATGGCATCGTGGTTTGTTTGAATCTCTATGGATCCATAAAAAAATGATTTTCAATCGTAAATATGGACTTGTTGGATTTATCTCCATGCCATACTTCTTATTTATTGAACTACTTAGTGCGGTGTTGGAATTCATTGGATATCTAATCTTGATTTTTGGACTACTCTTCTCACTAATTAACGTCAAAATAGCGCTACTATTGTTTTTGGTCTCATTTCTTTACGGTTCCATTCTCTCAATGAGTGCTGTGTTGCTTGAAGAATGGAGCTTGAGAAAATATGAAACAAAAAGAGAACTTGCTCGTCTCTTCTTTTACTCATTAACAGAAGCATTCTGGTATCGCCCATTAACAGTAATTTGGCGGTTTGAAGGCTTCGTTCAAGCCATCTTTAAACGAGAAGGAAAATGGGGCGAGATGACGAGGAAGGGAATATCGAAGTAATTAATTAGAATGTAGAATGTTGAATTATGAATTATGAATTATGAATTATGAATTTGAAAACCCAGACTGAGAAAATGGAAAACTCTTTTGGGTAGGGGAGGTAACTGGGTTGAAAAGGATCTTATTAGCGGAAGATGAAGAAGTTTTACGAATGTTGATTGTTGATACTTTAGAAGACGACGGATATGAAATTGATGAAGCTAGCGATGGTTTAGAAGCCTTAGAATTTATTGAGGAAAATGACTATGACTTAGTGATTGTTGATTACATGATGCCTGGCTTAACAGGTTTAGAAGTCATTGAAAAAGTTCGAACGATGCCAAATAAGACAGAACTAAAAATGATGATGTTAACTGCGAAAAGTCAGCAGAAAGACGAAGAAGCAGCTAAAAGAGCCGGGGCTAATTATTTTCTTGCTAAGCCATTTAGCCCCATTAAGCTTGCAGAGTTAGTAGGGGAAATTGTCAATGTTTAATTACTTTAAGAAAAGTATAACAAGGCAGTATGTGTACTATTTAATTATTGTTGTCGTAGCCGCTTTGGTAGGAGCCATTTTACTTACTGGAGTTAATTTATTTGTTCAAAATAATTATATAAAAGAGCGAGAAGAACTGAGGCAAAAGCACGAAATCGTCAATGAAATAGAGGATCATTTTATGCGGATGGTATTTCATGCGAGAGGTTATTTTTATCTTGGTGATGATAAGCAAGAGGAAGCTGCTGTCGACTTTCATCGAGATAAAGTCCAAGATAAAATAACAGAGTTTGGTGAGCTGGATTTAGACCTTGAAGAAAGCCAATTCTTAAGTGATTTTACTTATGGTTTTTCTGACTACAAAGAAAATATCTTAGAGCCTTCCATGGAACATGTGCGGAAACAGGAATTTGACGAATTAAAATCGCTAGCTTACTCAGGTGCTAGAGACCGAGTTACTGAATTAGTAGGGAATACTCAAGCCTTTGCGAAACAAATAGATGATAAGCTTGAAACAGTTAATAAAAGTCTTACAACAGTCGGCCAAATCTTCAGTACGCTCTACATTGCTTATATTCTTTTAATTCTCTTAGTAGTAGGAATTGTTATACGGAAAATGAGTAAGAATTTAGGGATTCCGTTGCTAGAGTTAACGAAGGCTTCAGAGCAACTCGTCAAAGGTGAATATACGAACCTCTCAATTGAGAAAAGAGAAGATGAGATTGGGACTTTGTCCAATGCCTTTCACGTAATGGCTCGGAGCATTCAGAATAAAGAAGAAGAACTGATGGCACAAAATGAAGAGCTCCTTGCCCAACAAGAAGATCTGGAAGAACACCAGTCGCGATTACAGGCTTCTTTTGAAGAAGCTGAAATTAGACGTCAGTTGAGTCAAGATATTATTGACAATGTTAATGAAGGCATAACGTTACTAGATCTTAATGGATCATTGCTTCAATACAACCATATGTTCTTGAATATAGTTGGTGGCGAAACAGAACTAGAAGTCAATAGTGGCATAGAGCAATGGTCGCAATTATTAGAAGATCGTGTAGATAACTTCGATGAGTTTATGGACTTTATTAAAACGGCTATCAAAAATAAGGAAGAGAAAGTTTTAAGTTATCGTTATGAAATCAAGTCACCTGTAAATAAGATCTACGATATTTATGCTGTTTCCATTCATAAAAATGAATTTCGCTTAGGAACACTGATCGTTCATCGCGATATTACTGCAGAGTATGAAGTAAATCAAATGAAATCAGAGTTAGTTAGTACAGTTAGTCATGAGCTACGAACACCTTTAGCTAGTGTCCTAGGATTTGCTGAACTCATGCTAACAAAAGAACTTAAACCAGAACGACAAAAAAAGTATTTGGAAACGATTCATAAAGAGGCTTCTCGATTGACGAATTTAATTAATGACTTCCTAGACATCCAAAGAATGGAATCGGGAAAACAAGTCTATGAGAAAAAAAGAATTGATTTGTTAGCAACCGTAAAAGAAGTCATGACTACTTTTAAAACGACGAATAAACTACATCATTTCTTAATGGAAACAGATAGAGATCAAATATTCATCTTAGGTGATGAAGAAAAACTTATTCAACTGTTTACAAACATATTCAGTAATGCAGTCAAGTTTTCACCTAGCGGAGGCAAGATTACTGTTCGGTTCGATTGTAAGAGTGGTGAATTGGTCTGCTCAATAGAAGATGAAGGTTTAGGAATACCAGAAGAGGAAGTATCGAAACTCTTCCAGAAGTTTTATCGAATTGATAATTCTGATCGACGAAAAATTGGAGGGACTGGATTAGGTTTAGCAATTTCCAAAAAAATAGTTGAAGCTCATAACGGTGAAATCTCCGTTTCCTCAATCTTAGGTCAAGGAAGTACATTTTATGTAAGACTACCGTTATTATCTGATAAACCTAAAAGAGTAGCGAATAGTGAATTGGGCCATCAGGATAAACCGTTAGTAATGATTGTTGAAGATGATGAAAGCCTTGGAATGTTGTTGCTAGATGAATTAAAAGAATTAGAGATCGAGGTTAAGCATTATGTAGATGGTGAAGGTGCTTTATTGTCCGTAAGGAACAGGCAACCAGATTTAATTATTTTAGATATTATGCTTGGTGACAAGATTGATGGCTGGGATATGATTGAAGAATTGAAAAAAACCAATAGTACAAAGGATATTCCAATTATTATTTCATCCGCACTAGATGAAAAAGAGCGCGGCATAACCTTAGGTGTCGGGCATTACTTAACGAAACCTTATCCTCATGGAAAGTTATCAGAAGTAGTGTTAGAGCTCCTTGAAATAGGCGGAAAGACAGGCGAAATCTTGATACCAGTAGATGAAAAAGAGGTAGAAGAGAATGAATAATTCTCTTCTCTTTTTTTTGCTTCATAGTTTTTTCACAAAAGTGTGGTACCTTACTAGTAGGTAGATTAGTTTTAAGGGGTGGTAGTTATGGGAAACAGAGTATTGATAGTAGACGATGAAAAAGAGATGCGCAAACTCTTAACCACGTGCCTAAAACCTTACGGATATATGATCGATGAAGCACAAGATGGTTTTGATGCTATTGAAAAAATATCGAATGAACATTATGACCTCGTATTATTAGACATCATGATGCCTACGTTAGATGGCTTTGGGGTGTTAACAAATATCCGAGAAGTTCTTCAACAAGATATTCCCATTGTCTTATTAACGGCGCTTGGTGATACCGATAGAGTAGTCAAAGGCTTAAAGCTAGGTGCCGATGATTATATTGTAAAACCATTTGAGCCAAGAGTGTTACAGGCAAGAATTGAATCGGTATTGAGAAGAGCGAAAAAGGAAGTTCCGTCTGAAGGCAAGAGGTTTAGTTTACATGAACTCTTCTTTGATGAAAATAAACTGAGAGTTTCTTATCTTGACCAACCTCTTCCATTAACAAAAAAAGAATACAAAATCTTTGTTCGCTTGGCGAAAAATCCAGGCAGAGTTTATTCTAGAGAGCAACTTGTGCAATTAGAGTGGGATGATTACTATGAAGGTGATGCCAGAACAGTTGATACTCATATAAAAAATGTGCGAGAGAAATTAAAGGCCGTTGGATTTACAAAACAGATTATTGAGACGGTTTGGGGAATTGGCTATCAAATCCTTGAAGATGACTCATAAGGGTGAATAACTTGAAGAAAAAACTTTCAAAGAAAATAGCACTATTCGTTATACTTATTTTATTAATTGTTATTAGTTCAATGGTGTTTTTTTCGTACCACTTATTTAAAAATTTTTATAAGGAACAATTAGCGCTAGATGTCTATGGAGAATTACGAACATATACGGCGATGATTGAAAAAGGCATTGACGAAGAGCTAATTTCTTACCTAGTTGCTGAAAAGCATCTTAAACGACATGTTTATATGGTGTTTTTTGATGAGGATCTTCAACCGATATACTTGTCTCACAATGTAAGTAGTGAATGGATACAAGAATACCAGAACTGGATAAGAGAGCGACATAGTAGTGGAGATAGTACGTTACAATATGTTGATACTGGAATTGATTTTCATATCCCGCACATATGGGCATATCAGCCCATTGAGAACGGCTTTTTCTTTATTGATCAAGATACAGGCGAGTTTGAAAAAGCAAAAGTACAACTATTTCTGTTGTTATTCGTAATGGGGTTATTTACTTTGCTAGTTGGCGTACTCTTAACGATATACTTAACAAATATTATCTCGAAACCATTAATTAAGATTGGAGCTACTACAAGAAAGATTGCAAAGGGAGATTTTGATAGTAAACTTTCAATTGAGAGTGATGATGAAGTAGGTCAACTTGCTCGGGATATCCACGCGATGACAAATCAACTTAGAGAGTATCGTGATTCTAGAAGGCAGTTTATCTCCCATATTTCTCATGATCTTCGAACGCCAATTACGTATATCAAAGGATATTCTGCAGTGATGAAAGACTTACCGACCTTTGATGAAAAAGAGTGGCGTCAAAATATAGATATTATCTACAAAGAAGCTACTCGAATGGAATCGTTAGTGAGTGATTTGTTTCAATTAACAAAGTTAGAAGAAGGAAAGATTACTCTTTATAAAGAAGAGGTCGATGTCCTTGAATGGCTTGAGTCAATCATTGCTACGAGACAGTTAATGCTTGATAGTCATGAGATTACCTGTGAAGTAAGAGGTGATCAAAGAGAAATAAAAGCTCATTTAGATCAACAACGATTAGGTCAAGCGATTATTAACCTTTTAGAAAATAGTATTCGCTATACAACGAAGGGTGGCTCTATTTTTATTAATGTCACAGAAGAGCAAAATGAAATTATCATTGAAATCAAAGATAATGGCATAGGAATTGGTCCAGAGGATTTACCACATGTTTGGGAAAGATTTTACCGAGTCGACAAATCTAGATCGCGTGAAAGTGGTGGTAGTGGATTAGGACTTGCCATTGTTAAAGAAATTGTAGAAGTTCATGGTGGAAGAGTAGAGGTTCAAAGCCAAGAAGGGGTAGGAACTAGTTTTTATGTTATTCTTCCAAAAGAAGAAGAGCCAGTCTAAAAAACTGGCTCTTTCGTTATTTTTTCAGTTCAATAGAAATTTTCTTTGTCTCCCTGTTTGCAATAACATACTGCGATTGACCAAGATATAAGGGGATTTCAAGCTTGTCCCAATTCGGTAAGCCATTTTCAAAACAAGTTTCATCTTTATGGAACATTGTAATATCGCCTACAAACCAATCGTGATCGCCATATCTTTGAACGTCCCTAACCTTACATTCATAAACAACATATGCTTCAGTTAGTATTGGACAATTTACTGTCTCACCTTGTTTATGAGAGATATTTAGAAGATCAAACTTGTTGCCATCACGTCCGGTATTCTTACCTGAACCTTCAATGTATTCCGCAAATTCTGCAGGAACAAATTGGATTGCAAACTCTCCTGAATTTTTTACAAGATGATGAGTGAAGCGTTCCTCTCCAATGGCTACGCCGTAAATTGGTGGGTCATAGGAGATGTAGGAATGCCAACCTGCAGCCATAATGTTCTTCGTCCCGTCCCATTCAGCTGTCACTAATGCAATTAACCCCGGATAACAATGGAGTACTGTCTTATTCGTACTTTTTAACATAGTAAGCCTCCTTATGTAGTATTTATTACTAGTATAGAATATTTCACATGCTAATAGTAGTAATACAAAATGAAAAAGGGTGACATTTCGTTGTCACCCAGCCAATTAATTAGTATAAATTTCGTAATCTTCAGGTGAATTTGCTATAAAAGGCTCATTCCAATCAAGATGTCCTAATAACGAATCGACTACTTCACCATCAATTAGAACAAAGACTTCTTTATATCCAAATTGCTCAACAACCATGGCGATTTGTTCAGCCATCATTCCTTCACCTGTTGACCCTAAGTTAGCTTCATAAAGCTCACGTGAAAATGATACATAAAGTGCACCATCAAACTCTTCTACAGACTGTACTAATACACCTTCAGGTACAAGTCCTTGAAGACCTTCTTCTTTAGGCCCAGTAACCCAGCTTTGTAAAGCATTTTTAATTCCTTCTTCATCTAATGTATAAGGTCCTTCAACTTCTACACGGTAGATTGTCATTAAATCATTGTCAGAGAAGTATAAATAAATCGTATCTAGAACTGGTATCTCAACCTCAGCCTCATTTGGCTCTTCAGCGGAAATCTCAGTTTGTTCAGCAGTTTTTTCTTGTTCCTCTACTTCAGGTTCAGCTCCTACGACAGGCTCTTGTTCTTCTGGTGGTTGAGTAGTACCTTGTCCACAAGCAGCTAAACCAAGCAATAATGCAAGTGTTAAGACCGTATATTTTATTTTTCTCACTATAACACCTTCCTTTAAACATAGTCAGTAGCCAAGCTATATACTAACAAGAATAGCATAAATCAGAACGTAATTGATAATAAAAGCAAAAAATATTGAAAAAAACTGTCACTGTAAAAAGTATTTATACAGTCGTAGGGCCCATTTTAGTGAAAATAAGAAATAAAATACCAAATATTGTTGACGCCTTTTTTTCTCTGTTATATAATACAATTAATAAATAACAACTGTATCAATACAATAACTTAAAGGGGGAAATTATCGTGAGCAGACAAGAGCGTAAAAACATGATTAACTTTATTGAGAAGATGAAAGGTTTGGACTCCAGTCAGTTAAAGAACATGACAGATCAAGAGGTTGAACATATCTATAACTCGCTTTACTTAAAGCTTGTAACTCAAGAATAAGTAGAGGGATTTGCAACATTGTTCCCCAGATTTGTGTTGCGAAGGTATTCCAGTTAATACGAAAGCAAGCTATGCCTAAATTCAGGCATAGCTTGCTTTCGTAATTACTCTTTAAAGCTCTTTAAAGGAAGATATCTAATAGGAATACAATAATCATTACACTCTGAATCATTGCTTTCGCAAAAGTACCACTTAAAAAAGCAATCAATGTTCCAGTCGCAACCTTTATCGACTCTCCAATAGTCTTTTTTTGAATGAGTTCTGTAACTAATACAAGAACAAACGGGACAATCAAAATGCCAAACGGTGGAATAACAAAACAGCCAATGATCACACCAATTGTTGCTGCGCGAAGGCCCCATTTTGAACCTCCATACCGTTTAACAAAGAAAATATTAGCTAAGTAGTCAGTTATAAATAGGAGAGTTGTTAAAAGAATAAACGTACTCCATGTCCACCATGAGACAGCTTCTGGCAGGATGAAGAAGTAATAAATGGCTACTCCGCCCCAAATCAAAACAACAGAAGGAATAATTGGGTATACTAATCCGACAAAGCTGATAATAAAAAGAACAATAATAACTAGCCATAAAACAATATCCATGTACACACCTCTAACATCATAATACTAAAATCATAGGTATCATTCCTGTAAAGTATACATGTTTGCCAGAATAATAAACATTAAAGCAGTCCCCTAAAATTAACAATCACAATTGAAAAAAGCTGCCTGAGCAGCTTTTTTCACCTAGTTATTTAAATCTTCAATTGATGTAATATCCATATAAGCTGGAACTACTAGACCAATTCCTGCACCCTCTAAGTTAACCCCAAGGTCAACAAAATCTTCTTTATAGTCTTCATAATAAACTGCGTGTGTACCTGGTAACCAAGCAGCAACGAGGGCATCAGCGCTTCCGGTTGCTACGGCAGTCCACATACCTGCAGCTTCAAGTGATAACAGTTCAACATCATATCCGATATCTTCTAATACTTGGCCAATCATATGAGTAGAAGCAATTTCAGAATCCCAAGCAACAAATACTAGTGTTAATTTGTCACCGTTAACTTCAGCAACACCGTCTGTCCACTGTGCTACCTTGTCTTGGTTATTTGCTACCCATTCAGCAGCAGCATCTGCAGGATCTGCACCTTCATTGATAGCAATCATGATTTCTCCCATGTCAGCTTGCTCCCAGTAGAAGTTATCCAATACTTGGTAAGCTGAAGGGTGGTCTGTTTCTAGTCCAACTCGGGCAATCGTATGAATACTTTCAGCTGCACCAAATACACCTTTAGGATCTTCTAGGTATTTTAAATCATATTTAGCAAACTTCCAATGAGGTGTCCAGCCTGTTACAACAATCGGTTCCTCTTTCTCGTAAGCTGCCGCAAGAGCTGCTGTCATAGCTGCTGATGAACTAGTTTGAAGGTTGTAGCCCTCTAGTCCGTAAGCTTCGATGGCCTCTTCAGTAGCAGCCATGATACCAGCACCGGCGTCAATTCCTGTAATTGTGTAGTTTAACTGGCTAGCAATAGAACCATCTCCGCTAGTTGTATCTGCACCACAGCCAGCAACAAATAATGTTAGCGATAATCCCACTGCGACACTAAGTCTTTTTAAGTATTTTTTCATGTTTTTGTTCCTCTCCTCTTATATATGTTTTTTATTTGGCTGTTTTCGCAAAGTTTGTTGCTTTCGTAAAAATCCCAAAATCCCGATTTTTACACAAATTACTAAGAATTCACCACTAACTTAGTAAGTAATGCTCTTTTCTTACATAATTTATTGGCTGATATCTTCATCTAGGGTACTTTTCCGATAATTTTAGGATAGAAAAGCCACAATGTTTACGAAAAGAGCCTTTTATTTAAACTCTCATTAAAAGAGTGAAAACCCAACTAGATTGTTCCCTTTTGTGTATTAAAACTTTGGGTTAAGCGATCTAATATGATGGCAACAATTACAAGAGCAATCCCTGCTTCAAAACCTCCACCTGCATCATTTCTTCCTACAGCATAATAAACCTTTGTTCCAAGCCCAGAAGCACCGATCATTGATGCAATAACTACCATCGATAAAGCCAGCATGATACTTTGATTAATTCCGGCCATAATCGTTTTCTTTGCCATTGGTAGCTGAACTTTATAAAGCTTTTGGAAAGGTGTCGACCCAAACGCATCAGCCGCTTCAATAAGCTCAGTTGAAACTTGTCGAATTCCTAAGTTTGTTAAACGGACGGTAGGGGGCATAGCAAATATAACCGAGGCGATTACCCCAGGAACCATACCAATTCCGAAAAATACAACCGCCGGAATTAAGTAAACGAAGGCTGGCATTGTTTGCATAAAATCTAAAATAGGCGTCATCACGTTTTCTGTTGTTTTACTCTTAGCCATCCAAATCCCTATCGGTACTCCGATGATGACAGATATACCTGCTGACGTTAAAACAAGTGAAAGTGTCAGTAACATATCATTCCAGTAACCGAGATTTTGAATGAGAAATAGTCCTACGAATACAAAGATCGGAAGTCCAAATCGCTTTTTTGTAGCAAAGAACGCCAATGCCGTAATAAGAAGAATAAATAACCATTCAGGAATGGAACTTAGGCCTTTGCTTAATAGCTCGACAAAAAATCGAATAAATGCGGTAACCCCTTTAAACAATCCATCAGCATTTTTTAACCAGTCTACAAATGCATCAACTCCATCAGCTAGCGGAAGCCTCGGTATCAGATTCATTTGTTTTCACCTCCGCTCCAGATGATAAAGCTGCTAACACAGCTCCTCGAATAATAATTCCTTTTAATTGCCCATCGTTAACGACAGCAACTGGGATCGGTGATGTAGAAACAATGTCAAACAAATCGTGCAATGGTGTTTCGGGTGGTACTGTTGGGACGTTTTGATCCATTATATCTACTAAGCTAGCATCTTTTGCAGCCTTTGAAACCTGTTCGGCACTAACCACACCGAGAAGTTCTTTTTTGCGATTCGTCACATAGATACTTGAAATTCCCATTTCCTTCATTCTCTGCATGGCTACTCTAAGACCATCTTTTTCCGCATTTACGGTTTCAGGACGTTTCATTACATGGCCGGCAGTAAACACTTTAGAGCGGTCTACATCTTCAACAAACCTTTCCACATAATCGTCTTCTGGATTAGTTAGTATTTCTTCAGGTGTCCCAATTTGAACAATGGAACCATCTTTCATAATCGTAATTCTGTCACCAATTCTCAGTGCTTCATCTAAATCATGAGTAATAAAAATAATAGTCTTTTGCATCTTTTGCTGCAAATCTAGTAATTCATCTTGCATATCTTTTCTAATTAATGGATCTAACGCTGAAAAAGCTTCATCCATTAATAACACATCTGGATCGTTCGCTAATGCTCTAGCCAATCCAACGCGCTGCTGCATTCCTCCAGATAATTCGCTTGGGTATTTGTCTTCATACCCTTTAAGTCCAACAAGTTCTAACGAAGTAAGTGCTTTTTCTTTTCTTTCTACTTTCTGAATGCCTTGTACTTCAAGACCATATTCGACATTTTCAAGGACAGTCCGAAAAGGAAATAAGCCAAATTTCTGAAATACCATACTGAGTTTCTTTCTGCGTACATCCCGAAGCTCTTTTTCGCCCATGGCTGCTAAGTCAACACCATCTATCCATACGCTTCCAGTAGTAGGCTCAATTAGTCGGTTTAAGAGGCGAACTAATGTTGACTTACCACTTCCGGAAAGGCCCATAATAACAAAGATCTCACCATTGTTCACTTCAAAGTTTGCCTGATTAACACCAACTGTCATTCCGGTCTGCTTTAATATTTCATCTTTTGATACGTTTTTGGCCAAAAGATCCAGTGCTTTTTTTGGTTTCTTACCAAAGACCTTCGTTAAGTTTTCAACTTTTATTTTGGACATAACAACACCTCTTTTCTTAGTTTGTTATTCGTTAGAAATAAACCTCAAAATACCAGTTGTATTAGCGTTGTTAATACTATATAATATTTTAATTATTTTTAACAAACTGTATATTCCTTGAAATTCTTACAAATCGTACGTACAGAAAAAACTGTACGTATAATACAAAGGGGATACTTAGAAATACTTCTATATCCTACCTGATCCTACCTTACTGTAAACTTTTAACTTTTTTTTCGCTTTGTTATACTACTAGTAATTCAATTACTTCTTTAATAGGGGGAGGAATGATGGATAATAATTACAAGAATGAGTTCAGAGAATTAAGTAAAGCGCGTGATCGCTTTGTTAGTGAAATAGCGAAAAATATCCATCTCTATGGGATCTCACAGTCGGTTGGTCGACTTTACGGCACAGTGTTTTTCTCTGAAGAGCCAATGACCCTTGATGAAATGAGTGATGAACTCGGAATGAGTAAAACAAGCATGAGTACCGGGATCCGAATGCTCCTTGATGCTCAGATGGTAGAGCGTGTTTGGGAAAAGGGTATAAGAAAGGATTTATATAAAACTGAAGAAGACTGGTATCGTTCATTTTCAAATGTTTTTATTACTCGTTGGAGACAAGCTACTGAACAGAATATGATCGCTATTCAAGAAACGAAGGTCATGTTAGAGTCCTTAAATAAGAAAACGACTAATGAGAAAATCGGGGAATTGATTGAATTAGATTTGAATAAGCTTACTCAAGCGGAGGCTTACTATAATTGGCTAGACGATGTCATATCATTATTTGAAACGGGAGAAATTTTTAAAATTGTTCCTAAGCAACCAACTTCATAAATCACCAAAGACTGTTGAATAAATTCAGCAGTCTTTTTATTTTTTTCAGTTATAATAGAAAGTAGTAAAATTTACAGTGGTAATTTAGCTTAAAAAGAGTTATAACCAAGATTGGATTAAGTTTTTAAATTTTATATGTAACTTTTCATAAAAAACAACGACTAGTTTAGTAGGGGGGAAAGAAGCAGTGAATGATGAATTTGAACGCTTGTACGAAACCTATCACCATTCATTATTTCAGTTTCTGTTTTACATGGTTCGGAATAGACAAATAGCTGAAGAGCTTGTACAAGAAGTATATATAAAGGTTTTTAACTCTTATTCTTCATTTAAAGGGGATAGTAGTGAAAAAACGTGGCTATATTCTATCGCTAGGCATGTTGGTGTCGACTGGATCAGAAGTCAAAATAGAAAGAAACGAAAATTTCTAGGTATTTTCGAGCTATCAGAAAAGGAGTTCCAAATTAGAGATGAAGAACCCCTACCTGATGAAATTATTGTGGAAAGAGAAGAAATGAAAGAAGTTTATCGTATGTTAGGTAAGTGTACACTGGATCAACAACAAGTGATTATTTTAAGATATGTTGAGTCACTCTCAATAAGTGAAACAGCATCAATATTAGGTTGGACAGAAAGTAAAGTAAAGACGACGCAACATCGTGCGATTAAAGCATTACAAGAGCTACTTGGCGGGAGCCATCATTCAGACTTAAAGGAGGTGGGAAGATGAAGCGGTCCTCTAACTGGGATGAAAAAACGATTGAAAATCAACTGAGAAAACTGCCTAAAATTGAGGATAAGCAAAGCAAAGAAGCGTTATTCGAGCGGATCCAGGAACGATTGCAGGAAGATCAAATAAAAGAGCGCAAAACTAAGAAACACTGGATTGTTCCTTCAATAGCTGCTGCCGCTGTTTTCTTTCTACTGTTATTAATAGTACCTTCTTTCTTAAGTGAGAGAAATGTTTCCATAGAGGATTCACAACCAGAATTCAGAATGGAGGTAGCAGAAGAAGCTGGTGATGTGGAAGTAGATATGAATGGCATTGCTAGCATTGATGCGCCAGGAATTACATCTGTTGATGAGTACTATACAATCTATTTTGGGGCAGTACAACCATATGAAGAAGAATTTTATCAAGATCAGCTTGTGAAGTTAGCAGTTCCGGTAAGTGGCCCGGCAGGAGAATTTGTTGTTCAGGTAACTCTTTTAGCCGAAGGGGCTAATGAGATTGAGCGATTTTTAGCAGTAAAAGAAAACTTTTCTGGAGAGCCTTGGGGGATAGGTAATTTTCCTTCAATTGAAATAAATTCAATCTTTGAAGGAAAAGGAGGGGTACTTATTATTGATGTTCCAACAGGGAGTTTAGAAAGTTTATCTACGGCAGAGAACTTCGCTTATAGTCAATCAATAATAGAAACCTTTTGGCCGCGCTTCCGAGAAGTTGAATTAAGTTCTGACGGTGAACCTAATGTCTTTTGGGGCCAATCAGGGCCAATATCAGGCTTTAGTTTAGAGGTGGAAAACAGAGGCTACTACCTTTTTGAAAGTCCTACTGGCCATTTATTCTTAGTCACTGGTAAGTCAATTGGTGCAAAAGGGAATGACTCTAGTGAGGACGTAAGTTTGCAAGAAACATTAGAATATATGAAGCAATACGAAAGTGTTGGGAACATGGGATACCTTCCTCCTATTGGAGATGAGTTTATAATTACTAACGTTGAGCAAAACGACGAGGTAGTTACAATTACGTTTGCTGACGGTACAATTTTTGAAAACAGTCCTCGTCATCAAGCAATGGTCGAAGCAATTCTTTTTACCGCTCGAGATTTCGGGCATTCATATGTCCAATTTGAAGGAATTCAACCAACCCAAGTTGGCCCATATTTTACAGGAGACCTGCTAGAAATTCCAAGGTATTTCAACTTCATACGTTAATAATGAAAGAATGGTTCTAACTATGGAGCCATTCTTTTTGCTTTGGCTTATGAACTAGAAGATGGATAATATTTGAAAAAGCCCACATTAAATTGCTATATTAAAAATAGTGATAGTTGTCTACGGGGCGATGTTTAACGTGCTGTTAACGATGAAAGCGATTAGTGGGGAAAATTTCACGGGAATTGAGGTCAGCTATGGATACAATTACACATACATTATTTGGTCTTACATTGTATGGGGCAATTAATAAACGAAACTATACAAAAGAGCAAAAGCGAGCACTACTGTTTACAACAGTAGTAGGTAGTCAAATACCAGATATTGATGTGGTTTCAAGACTCTGGGATACAGAAGGTCAATATCAAATGTGGCATCGGGGTATTACGCACTCCATTTTTTTGGTGCCGGTGTGGGCATTAGTAATAGCACTATTGTGCTACCTTTTTTGGAGAGTGAAGGATAGGCGAATATTCTTAATGGGCGTGTTAGCGGTCTTTATTCATAACACAAGCGACTTATTTAATGCATGGGGAACAGGGTATTTCGAGCCGTTCTCTAGTATTCGAATTACGTTTGGAACAATCCCGATAATAGACTTTGTAATTTGGGGTATCATTTTGAGTGGCTTCATCCTAAGTAAGAAATCAAAATGGCCATCCTATCGAATATATCAGTATGTATGGTTGGCCATTGTTTTACATATCGTTTTTCAAACGAGTCAGGGCTATCTCATCTATCAACAAACTAGTACTAACTATGAGCAAATGGCCTTATCTGCTAGTTTTGCTCCTTGGAACTATACGGTGATTGGAAAGAATGGAAATGTAGTAGAAATATCTCATCGCAATCTCTGGTCAGAACCTATCTTACACGTTAGTCTAACAAGTAGTGAGGATACAAACTTAGACGATTTATTCGCTCAAAAGCCTGAGGCAAGAACACTCTATGAGTGGTCACCCTTCGTCGTTGTCGTCGATGAAGATGATATAGTAGGTATTTATGATCCCCGCTTTTATCGGAATGGACAATCATTTTTGTTTGAGTATATCGAAAAAGAAGGCTGATTGTTCAGTCTTCTTTTTTGATAACAAGTCAAAAAAAAATTAGTACTTTTATTCGACAAGATAAGGTATAATTTTCTTGTTTTTACCAAACTTGCATTCTTAAAAGGAGATAGATCCGTGAAAAGTATTCAAACAAAAATTATCTTGTTTTTTTCTGTCTTTTTTATTATTACAGTATCATCACTTGGTTGGTATATGTTTAGTAGTGCCAAAGAACTTGTAGAACAATCAGTAGGGGAACAAGCGAAATCGATTGCTGAAAGCGCAGTGAAGATTATAGATCCAGTTCAATTTCAAGAGATTATTTCAAAAGGAGAAACTACCTATTACTTTCAGTTGCGTGAGGAACTAAATCAATTCCGAGAAATGAATGGCTTACTTTATTTGTACACAATGACAATTGGAGATGGAATGGATAGTAATGAATACATGTATGTCGTTGATGGGCTTCCATTAGGGGATGAAGAGGCATCTGAAATTGGTGAAACTGAATTAATTGATGAATATCCAATCATACTGGAAATCTATAAGGAAGGAACCTCAATGGTAGGCGAGTTAGTTACTACAGAAACTTACGGTTCATTAGTATATGCTTATGCACCGATTTTTAACTCTTCAGGTGAGGTCATCGGAATTGTTGGTGCTGACTTTGATGCCACTAATGTAATGATGAGACTCGATGAAGAAAGAAAAGTGGCCTTTTTAGTAACGTTAGGCACATCAGTGTTATCAATTGTTATCTTGTTTATTTTAACAAAACTATTAATAAATCCACTAAAAGTTCTTACAAAGCAAATGGAACGTGTAAAAGAAGGTGATTTGACTGTAAGCTTTACTACTAATCGAGAAGATGAGATTGGGAGCTTAGGTGTAGCGTTTCAGCATATGATAGATGAAATGAACTCAATAATTCAAAGTATTAATCAAAATGTAGGAACATTAACAGATAGTTCAGGGAAATTAGCTAATAGCTTCCATCATGCTGTTGATAATAATGACTTAATTATTCGTGACATGCTAGAAGTAAGTGAAGGAGCAACAACTACTGTAAAAAGCTCTGAAGAAAGCTCAAAAGCAATAGCTGATTTAACTGATGGAGTTCAATATATTTCAGAGACAGCATTGCAAGTGAATGTAGCTTCGAATACTACTGTAGATGACGCAAATCAAGGGATTGTAACTGTTGAGCAAGCTTCCGTACAAATGGATCTAATACATCGGTCTGTTCAAGAAACAACTATACTTGTAAATAATTTAGAGTTACACTCTCAAGAAATTAATCAAATTGTAGAAGTAATATCAGTTCTAGCTTCACAAACCAACCTACTTGCTCTTAATGCTGCTATCGAAGCAGCAAGAGCAGGTGAGCACGGTCGTGGTTTTGCAGTGGTAGCAGATGAGGTGAGGAAATTAGCGGAACAAACGAGTAGCTCGCTAAATGATATCTCCCAGATCACGGAGAAAATTCAGTTAGAGACGAAAAGATCTGTGCAAGCGATGGAAGAAGTCTCTGGTAAAGTGAACACAGGGGTTTCGGTAATACAAAAATCGGGTGAAGCTTTTAAGAATATCAAACAATCAGCCCAATATGTAGTAACTCAAGTAGACTTATTTACATCAACAGCTAAACAAATGAGTGCAGGAACTGAAGGTGTTAATGCCTCTTTTGAGGAGATGGCTTCAATTGCTAAGAGAGCAGCGATGCAAATAAATGAGGTTACTGCATCTGTAGAGCAACAAACTGCAGACCTTTCTGAGATCACGTCATTTGCAGATCATTTACTAGAAATGGCAACTGAACTGCAAAGTAAGATTAATAGGTTTAAAGTAGAATAAAAGACAAAAATCGAGCGGAATCTCGCTCGATTTTTGTCTTTTTCTAAAAAAATTGCTTTCCTGGGAAATATAGTGTCGTTACTTTTCCTTACACATGACGATTGCTGTCGTAGTAACTCCTGTAGCAGCAACAGCTATCGTTGAAAGGATCATTTCGTCAAAGGTAATGACTGAAAAACCTACGAATACAACAAGTAAATCTATTAGGAAGATAAAAATACCTACGTTTGTTTTAAATAGATCGGCAATCATTTGTGCTAGTAAATCAAGGCCACCTGTGCTTATGTCGTAAAGAAACATAAGGCCGACTCCTATACCAAGTAGAGAACCCCCGACTAATGCACCTAAAAGTGGGGAGAGATTTTCTACATTAACCGTCATCCAGTGGAAAAGATCAATAAATAGAGCTGATACCACAAAACCGACAATACTATTGTAGAAAAAGTCACGGTACCAAATCCAAGCTGCAGCATAAATAGGAACACTTAAAATTAAAATTGCTACTCCAACACTTACATCGTATTGATAATGTAGAATTAAACCTAGACCAATCATTCCTCCATCAAGAATGTGGAAAGGAACAAAAAAGTTATTAATTCCGATACTAATAATGAGACTACCAAATAGTATCGCTAGTATTTTTTTCTTTGCCATTTAACCAACCTCGCATAGAAGGACATGTAGTATTGTATGCGTGGTTCTAGACAAGATATGTTAATAACTTGATGAAAAAAACCAAACCTTCAATGTAAATTGAGGTTTGGTACATAGAGACAGAAACTAACTACACTCCGTTGCGATGGTTGTTTAACTCATTTTTAAAAGATAATAATGAACCAATTAGAAATAAAATTGACCCTAAGAGAAATAAGCTTTGGACGGATAGTGGAGAAAATTCTTGCTGAGCCATGTAATGATCACTCCTATCACCCTTGAGAGTTTTATCCATATGTTTAACCTATGAATAAAGGGGAGAGTATGTGCCCATTTCTTATTGAAACTTCTTTATTCGATATTGTAGGCTTTGCCGACTTAACCCTAATTGTTTCGCGGCTTGAGTGACGTTATTGTGATGTTGTTTGAGTACCTTTTGAATATAGAATTCTTCAAACTCCTCTAGTTGCTCTTTTAATGGCTTTGTAAAAGGTCGATAATCACTTTTTCTTTCTGTCATTTGAAACATCTCAGGGATTTCTACCTTAAATTGTGTTTTGTTTCGGAAGTGACTCGGTAAGTGAGTGTATTCAATCCGATCCTCATCAGTGATAAGGTTCATAGCTCCTTCGATCACGTGTTCAAGTTCTCTAACATTTCCTGGCCAATCGTACTGATAAAACAAACGAAAGATTTCTTCGTCAATTTTTCGAACGGCCATTTGAAATTTGCGGTTAAATTTATTAATAAATGCATTAACAAGTAAGGGGATGTCTTCTTTTCTTTTTCTTAAAGGAGGAATATGAAGAGACACAACACTAAGTCTGTAATATAAGTCGTTTCTTAAACGCCCTGCTTCAATTGCTTGGTAGGGATCTTCATTTATAGTAGCAATGATCCTGACATCCACTTGTGTGTCTTTTGTGTCACCCACTCTTCGTAAGCTTTTTTCTTGAATGACTCTTAAAAGTTTGGCTTGTAAATTAACACTTAGAGAATTCACCTCATCTAAAAGCAACGTCCCATGATTAGCCTGTTCGAAAAGGCCTGGTCGTTCTGTTGCACCAGTAAAAGCCCCTTTCTTTGTACCGAATAAAAGTCCTTCGATTAGGCTTTCTGGAATTGCTGCGCAATTTTGACTAATGAAGGGTTTGTCACTACGGTCACTCCCGTGATGAATACTTTGAGCAAATAATTCTTTTCCTGTGCCTGTTTCTCCTACAATGAGAACAGACGAAGAAGTTCGAGTTGCTCGTTTCGCTTGATCAATTACATCTTTTAGGGGCGAACTCTCGCCAATGATTAAGTCAAATGTATAGTAGGTTTGACCGTTGATAGAGCTATTTTCTCTCAGCAATTTTTCTAGTTTGGTAATGTCTTTTGCAATCTCAATAGCACCAATGGTCTTGCCGTTTTCAATGATTGGATGGGTGTTATTAATAGTAGTAATTTCTTGGCCTTTATTATTATAATAGGTTTGTTTTTTGTTCTTGGTAGTTTTCCCTTCGAAAAGAGCTTGTAAAAGAGTACTTTCTTGATCTTCATAAAACATAAAAACGTCACGTAAGTTTTTATTTATGACATCTTCTACATGCATTGCCTCAATTTCCATCATCTTTTGATTATAGATAATGGTCTTACCATGTTCGTCAATGACATGGATACCACTGTCAATTTCATTGATTGCATGTTGGTAGAACCTTGAAAATTTCTTTAGATGTTGGGGATCTTTGAAATCAACCACAGGAAAAGCACCTCCTGGTAATAATGATAGTTTAAGTTTACTATAAAAGGTCTAAAGAGCAAATTTTTTTTGCGTTAATGTGCAAATACAATTTGCATAGCAAAAAAAATTTGCTATTTTGAACGTTTCCGTACTCTTTAAATAACATTGTTAAGTTGGCACGATAATTGCAATAATATAATTGTAAAAAGAAGCTATTTAGAAGAGGAGAGGATATTCATGGTAGTACCATACAAACATGAACCATTTACAGATTTTACAGTAGAAATAAATCGTCAAGAATTTGAGGCTGCGCTTGCTAAAGTAGAAGCTGAGCTTGGAAAGAACTACGATCTTATCATTAATGGTGAAAGAATTGCTACAGAAGACAAAATTGTCTCTCTTAATCCTTCAAATAAAGAACAAATTATCGGTACAGTTTCTAGAGCTAATATTGACTTAGCTGAAAAGGCTATGCAAGTAGCTGATGAAACATTTACTACATGGAAGAAATGGAAGCCTGAAGTTCGTGCAGATATTCTATTTAAAGCTGCGGCAATTATTCGCCGTCGTAAGCATGAATTCTCTGCGTACTTAGTACTAGAGGCTGGTAAGCCTTGGAATGAAGCAGATGCAGACACAGCAGAAGGAATTGATTTCCTTGAATATTATGCACGTCAAATGCTTCAATTAAGCAAAGGTTTTGCTGTTGAAAGTCGCCCGTTTGAACATAACAAACTATCGTATATCCCTCTAGGAGTTGGAGTTGTTATCCCACCTTGGAACTTTGCTTTTGCAATTATGGCTGGAATGACAGCAGCAGCATTAGTAACAGGAAACACTGTATTATTAAAACCTGCTGAAACAACATCTGTTATTGCTTATAAATTTATGGAAGTATTAGAAGAAGCTGGTCTACCAAATGGAGTAGTGAACTATACTCCAGGATACGGATCAGAAATTGGTGACTACTTAGTAGATCACAAGCGCACTCGCTTTATCTCATTTACAGGTTCTAAAGCAGTTGGTGTTCGCATCTATGAGCGTGCTGCAAAAGTTCACCCAGGTCAACTGTGGTTAAAACGCGTAGTAGCTGAAATGGGTGGGAAAGATGCGGTTATCGTTGATAAAGATGCTGATTTAGAATTAGCTGCACAATCAATCGTGAAATCAGCATTTGGTTTCTCAGGACAAAAGTGCTCTGCTTGTTCAAGAGCGATCATCCACCAAGATGTATACGATGAAGTATTAGAAAGAGCTGTAGAGTTAACAAAAGAGTTAACGATTGGTGCTCCTGCTGATTTCAATAACTTTATGGGTCCAGTAACTGATCAAAAAGCATTTGATAAAATCATGAGCTATATTGAAATTGGTAAAGAAGAAGGAAGATTAATGGTAGGTGGAACTGGAGATAACTCCAAAGGTTTCTTTATCCAGCCAACAATTTTTGCTGATGTAAATGAAGATGCTCGCATTATGCATGAAGAAGTATTCGGTCCATTCGTTGCGTTCTGTAAGGCAAATGATTTTGATCATGCGTTAGAAATTGCTAATAATACTGAATACGGTTTAACTGGTGCGGTACTTACTAGAAATAGAGAAAATCTTGAAAAAGCACGTGAGGACTTCCATGTTGGAAACCTATACTTTAATAGAGGTTGTACAGGTGCAATTGTAGGTTACCATCCATTTGGTGGCTTTAACATGTCAGGTACAGATTCTAAAGCTGGTGGACCTGATTATTTATTACTATTTACACAAGCGAAATTAGTATCTGAGCAACTATAATTCACATTAACTAAGCCATGGCGACTGACTTTATTAAGTAAGAGAGGTCGCCAAGGCAATTTAGATCTCAAGTCTATTGGACGGAGGTAATACAATGAGTAAAACAAACGAAATTATTCAACAAACAGAGAAGTTTGGAGCGCGCAACTATCATCCGCTTCCAATTGTTATTTCAAGAGCTGAAGGTGTTTGGGTAGAAGACCCAGAAGGGAATAAGTATATTGATATGTTAAGTGCTTATTCTGCAGTAAATCAAGGTCACAGACATCCAAAGATTATTCAAGCATTAAAAGATCAAGCTGATCGCATTACACTAACTTCGAGAGCATTTCATAATGATCAACTAGGTGAATTTTATGAAAAGGTTTCCGCGTTAACTGGAAAAAGCATGGTATTACCAATGAACACAGGTGCTGAAGCTGTTGAAACGGCTGTGAAAGCAGTTCGCCGCTGGGCGTATGACGTAAAAGGTGTGGAAGCCAACCGAGCTGAGATTATTGTTTGTGAAGATAACTTTCATGGACGAACGATGACGGCTGTTTCTCTTTCTTCTAATGAAGAATATAAACGAGGATTTGGTCCAATGCTTCCGGGAATTAAAATCATTCCTTATGGTGATCTTGAAGCGCTAAAAGGAGCCATTACTGAAAACACAGCAGCGTTTATGCTTGAACCAATTCAAGGTGAAGCTGGGATTATTATTCCTCCTGAAGGCTTCCTAAAAGATGCATATGAAGTTTGTAAACAAAATAATGTGCTACTCGTTGCTGATGAAATTCAATCAGGTTTAGGACGTACAGGTAAGACCTTTGCGTGTGACTGGGATCAAGTTGTGCCTGATATGTACATTCTTGGAAAAGCACTTGGGGGTGGCGTCATGCCAATCTCTGCAGTAGCTGCAAATGAAGATGTACTAGGCGTATTTGAACCAGGGTCACATGGTTCAACCTTTGGTGGGAATCCGTTATCATGTGCTGTATCTGTCGCTTCTTTGCAAGTTTTAGAAGAGGAAAAATTAGCAGAGCGTTCGTTGGAACTAGGTCATTATTTTCAAGAAAAGTTAAAAGAGATTAACAGCTCTGTAATCAAAGAAGTTCGTGGTAAAGGTTTGTTTATTGGAGTTGAGTTAACAGAACCGGCTCGTAAATATTGCGAACAGTTAAAAGAAAAAGGATTACTATGTAAAGAAACGCATGTAAACGTTATTCGTTTTGCGCCACCGCTTGTTATTTCAAAAGAAGATTTGGATTGGGCGTTGGAGCATATTACTAGTGTCTTAGAAGTTTAATTATTGCTTTGAAGAGAAAAGGGGGGCTAATAGCTCCCTTCTATTAGAAAAGGCGAATTTGTGCTAAAAAAAAAAATTCCTTTGAAGTGCAAGATTATTAGATTGCTAAAATCAACAACTTTAATAGGACAACTACATTATTTATGACAACAAAAGGGGTTTTTGCAATGGAAATGGTTTTAAGAAATTTTTTCCTCTTTCTATCGAAAAATAAGACACTAAATAAAGGTGCCAAAAAATGGGGACTTAAGCTTGGTGCTAAACAAGTAATCCCTGGGGTAACAATAGAAAGTGCTATGGATGCAGTTAAACAGTTAAATTCTCAAGGTCTTGCTTGTACTGTCGATCATTTAGGCGAATTTGTCTTTAATCGTGAGGAAGCAATTGAGGCTGCTGATTACTGTGTGAGAACATTAGAGGCTATAGCAGAGACGGGTGTAAACTGCAATCTTTCATTAAAGCTTACGCAGTTAGGTCTTGATATTGATCGTAACCTATGTCGAGACAATATGAGAAGTATTTTAGCGACAGCACAAAAGCATAATATTTTTGTGAGAATTGATATGGAAGACTACTCTCATTTAGATGCTACGCTAGACTTATTAGCAGAATTACGTCGAGAGTATTCAAACGTTGGAACGGTAATTCAAGCATATCTATACCGAGCAGCACGTGATATTGAAGATTTAAAGGGTGTATCTCTTCGTTTGGTAAAAGGAGCTTATAAAGAGTCTCCTGAAGTTGCTTTACAAGATAAAGCAGAAATCGATGAAAATTACCTTAAAATCATTAAACAGCACTTATTAAATGGAAGTTATACGGCTATTGCATCTCATGACCATAATATTATTGCCAAAGTAAAGCAGTTTGCCAAAGAAAATGATATCCCGAAAACTCAATTTGAGTTTCAAATGTTATATGGCTTCCGTACAGATATGCAACAAGATATTGCTAATGAAGGTTATACAATGCGTATCTACGTGCCATTTGGAAACGACTGGTACGGCTATTTTATGAGAAGACTTGCGGAAAGACCACAGAATGTCGCTTTTGCATTACGAGGACTTTTAAAATAAAAATCTATGAAACTGAAAAGAGGTAGTTTCTATGAAGAAGAAAATATCGATTATTGGAGTGCCGATGGATTTAGGTCAACGACGCCGTGGTGTTGATATGGGCCCTAGTGCCATCCGTTATGCAAATGTTGTTGAACGTCTACAATCCCTTGATTACGAAGTAAATGATATTGGTGACATAGAAATCGGCAGACCTAATCGTTTTGATATAATAGATGAAGAAAATTTAAAAGATTTAAAAGAAGTAGTGAAAGCAAATCAAAAACTTGCATCAGCAGTATCTGATATCGTTGCTATGGATCAATTTCCATTAGTTTTAGGAGGAGATCATAGTATTGCAATTGGAACTCTTGCTGGTGTTGCAGAACACCATAAGAACTTAGGGGTTATTTGGTTTGATGCTCATGGTGACTTAAATACAGGTGATACCTCACCTTCTGGAAATATTCACGGGATGTCCTTGGCAGTTAGTTTAGGGATAGGTCACCCGTATTTAACTGGTATTAATGGTTTTGCTCCAAAAATCAAACCAGAAAATGTAGTCATTATTGGTGCACGGGCCCTTGATCCGGGTGAAAAAGAGCTTATTAAAGAAAAAGGGATTAAAGTATACACAATGCACGAAATTGACCGTCTAGGTATGACAAAAGTGATGGAAGAAGCGATTGCGCACGTCTCTAATGGTACAGATGGTGTTCATTTAAGTCTTGATTTAGATGCCATTGATCCACACGATGCCCCGGGTGTAGGAACTCCAGTACTAGGTGGTACATCATACCGTGAAACGCACTTGGCAATGGAGATGTTAGCGGAAGCTGGAATTGTTACCTCAGCTGAGTTCGTTGAAGTTAATCCGATTTTAGATGACAAAAATAATACTGCAACAGTGGCTGTAGCCTTAATGGGATCACTGTTCGGTGAAAAGCTTCTATAACTAAAAGAGTGTAATGTGGTGAGTTGGTTGCTCAGAACGTTACACTCTTTATTTTATAGATAAGATAGAAATGCAGTTGCAAAGCTAAAATAAACAATTAATGAAAATATATCATTTAATGTTGTGATAAGTGGACCGGAGGCAACTGCAGGATCGATGTTAAATCTGTACAGTAACAAAGGTATGATCGTCCCTGCCATTGTTCCGATGATTAAGGTTAAAATTAATGAACCGCCCACTATTAAGGAGTAAATTGGACCTAACCATACATAAGCAATAATTGCGATTAGTGCTCCGCATGTAATACCTATAATTAAACCCACTCCTAATTCCCGTGTGACTAACTTTACTACTGTTTTTCTATCTAGATCATGGCTAATAAGTCCGCGGACAACAACAGCTAGAGATTGAGTACCCGTATTTCCAGTCATTCCAGCAATCATTGGCATGAAAAACACTAAGGCAACAACTTGTTCTAAAGTATCTTCAAATCCACTAATAATACTACCTGAGATTAAACCGATGAATAATAATAAGATTAGCCATGGTAAACGGCGGAAAGAGGCAGTCGTTGCCTTTGTATTAAAATCGATATCCTTACCAGATGCAGATAATTTCTCGATATCTTCATTTGCCTCTTGAATGACAACGTCAATCACGTCATCGACAGTTACAATTCCAAGTAATTTGTTTTTTTCGTCAACAACTGGTACAGCAACGAAGTCATAGCGTTGAATGAGTTGTGCCACTTCTTCTTGGTCAAGATCAACAGGTACCGAGATAACTCGGTTAAACATAATATCGCTAATTTTCTCGTCAATATTACTAAGAAGCATGTCTCGATACGAAACTACACCGACAAGTTCTTTATTATCATTAATGACATAAAGGTAATAAATTGTATGGTTCATCTCCGCAAATGACTTTAGCTTGTCCACAGCATCTCGAACAGTATAATCATTCTTAATCCAAACAAACTGATTGGTCATCAATCCGCCGGCTGTTTCTGGCGAATAGGTCATTAAATTCTGAACGTAAGTAGAATCCTCCGATTTCATCGCAGCCAAATATTCTTGGATTTTTTCAACAGAAAGCTCACTTAATAAGTCTGCTAAGTCATCATTTTCCATTAAGTCCATAACTTTAGATGACTTTTCGATACCAAGGCGATGAAGAATTTCAATTTGCAAATCACTATCCAACTCCTGGATGAGATCAGCAATTTGTTGAGGTGATAAATACAATAAAAATTTAAAATGGTGTTTGCCAGGTAGGTTTTGATACAGTTGGGCGATGTCGTAAGGTTGAAGTTCATCAATAACCTTTTCGAGGGCGCCTTTTTTATTTTCTTTTAGGTACTTAATAATAAGTACGGTTAATTGATCAGCATTCATAGAAACACTTCCTTACTTGATAGTGTTTTGGGGAAAACCCCTAGGTACTACACTATAAAAAAACTCACAAATAGTAAATACAATTCTTACGTTTTTTTTATGTTTGAGCCACTTTTCTCGATAAGAATAATAATGAAGGAACCAAATAACAAAGTAGCTAAGGTAAAAAGCTGAATGAAGTAGCTTGAGAAAACAGTAATGCCACTTCCGAAGCTTGCTCCCAATAGCAAAATGAAGCTATACATAGAAATTGTTAGACTCCGGTCATGCCCGCCTTTGTAACCGATAAGTTGAATAAGGGAAGGAATAATGATTGCAACCCCTGCAACGAAAACGATAGAACCAAAAGCGATGAGGTAGACATTTATTGTGCCACTAAATAGTAAACCTATGAGCTTTAAAGTAAGACCGAAAAGAATTGTATTCTCATAGCCGAAGCGTGTGCCAATCTTAGTAGAATAAATAGTTATAATTAACCCAATTAGGCCAAACCCACGGACCATTAACGTCGTCGAAGGAGTAGCATCCGTATTCGTTGAAAAGAAATTTTCTAGCGCTGTATAGTAGGCTACAAATGCTAGTAAAGTTGTAAATGTAATGAAGTAAAGTCTTTTTAAATCTTGTCGAAAAGGAATTGATATTATGGTCCTTAATAATGTTGGGATAGACCTTGATTGTTTTTGTTTCCTTGGTCGTGGAAGCTTATTTAGAGAGTAAATTAGAAGAAATGAATACAAAATTGCTAAAGTAAGAAAAATGCTCTGCCAACCATAAACGATGTTTACTGAAGAGCTTAGTAATTGACCGATGACTCCAGCTGATAAAAACCCTGTATTAATAACTCCGATTGCTATCCCGCGATGTTCTATATTTAATACATTCAATACATATATAAATGATACAGGTGCGAATGAAGCTGCCCAAAACCCTTGTAGCGCTCTTAGGAGAAGAAGAGTAGAGAAGTTAGTCATGAAAAAGCCTGCTGCCATTAGGATGATTAGAACGAATAAGCCTGTGCAAATGGTCTCTTTTAGACCAAACCGTTCTGATAAGGGACCGAAAAAAATTAATCCACATGCGTAAAAGAATGAAAATACACTAATAGAAAGGCTAGCTTCTGAAGTTGAAATAGAAAAAGTAGTTGCTACATTTCCTAAGAGAGGGATCATGATGTAAAGATTAGAGACAATCAAAATAGCCAACATTGCAAAAATAATTAATATATGACTTAGAGTATAAGGTATATTGTTTTCTTTAGGGTTTTCCATAGCAAATCACCTTACTTGTTAAGATTAGGGTATCAATATAGATTATGTATATGTAAAATCGTCATTAATTGCCTTTAAACATTCATAACTTGCCAGGTAGTAATAACACTATATGTAATATAATTATAGGAGTTATAGATGTACTATTTAAGAGAATAAGGTGGGCGATTTAAATGAACAATTTTATCAGATTTTTATTCTTAGGAATCTTGATGATCGTTTTTCTTACCGGTTGTAATGAAGAGGCTCTTACAGGAGTTAAGCAATTGGAGGTTAGTGATCTAAGCTATCGTATGGCGGACTCGATAAAAAACAATGATGAAGCTTTTTACATTGATGTAAGGGAAGATTATGAATTTAATGAAGCGTATATCGAGGGCTTCGTGAATTACCCTTTGAGTTCCTTTGAACAAACCTATCAGGATCTACCTAAAGATAAAGAAATTATTGTTATTTGTAGAAGTGGAAATAGAAGTATGAAGGCAGCGGCGTTTTTAAAAGAGCAAGGCTATGAAAATGTAACCAATATAAAGGGTGCTATGCTCGATTGGAAAGGTGAGACGAAGTCAGCCAATTAAAACGTAGAGTGATGAACTTCATCGCTCTACGTTTTTTGTTTATGTAAAAGACTGTTTTCGAAAAGTTTGTTGCTTTCGTAAAAATCTCAAAAGCCGGAGTTTTACACAAATTACTAAGAATTGACCACTAATTTAGTAAGTAATGCTCTTTTCTTACATAATTTATTGGCTGATATCTTCATCTGGGGTATTTTTCCAATAATTTCAGGATAGAAAAGCCACAATGTTTACGGAAAGAGCCATGCAAAAAAGACAGAACTGGTAACGAATGAGGTGACTTCAGCCTCTAAACATAAGCAAAACCACTAGGGAAGCCCTAGTGGTTTGTTCATTATTTAATTAGATAGTTAAATACAGGTGAACCTGGTGGTGCATTAACAATCATATCGTAAACCGGAATGGTGTAAGCGAAAAGGATGAGTAATACGACAATGCCGATCCAGAGTTTCCAGTTTTCAAAAATTGCAGGTGTAGTGGATGCATCACTTGCAGGTTCACTTACAGGGAACGCTGTTTCTCCTTTTGGAGCTAACCAAACCATGTAAATAAAGTTATAGAACATTAATAGTGCAGCAGCTGTTAAGATAACAGCACCAATAGCGACTGTTATATAATTCGTAAACATTCCTTCAAACCAAGCCATTGCTGTAGGGTGGTCTTGGTAAGTTGTATACGCAGTACGACGTGGTGCTCCAAGAAGACCCATTAAATGCATCGCACCTGACATGAAGAACATTCCGATTGTCCATAACCAAGTTTGCACCATACCTAAACGGTTGATATATGGCGTAAACTTTCTGCCAGTTAAATGTGGAATTAACCAGTATGAAATTCCAAAGAATGTTAGAACGATCGTTGAGCCTACGGTCAAGTGGAAATGCCCAACAACCCAAAGTGTGTTATGAACAACAGCGTTCATTTGATTAGATGCGTTAATAATTCCACCAGCACCAGCTGGGATAAAGATTAACATCCCCATAAATGGAGCGAAGAAACGTACATCTTTCCAAGGTAGGATACCTAACCAGCTAAGTGATCCACGTCCACCTTGAGAACGGGCAGTTTGCTCAAACGTACCAAAGATTGAGAATGCGGTCATTAATGATGGAACGATAACAACGAACGTTAATACTGTTTGAACGAACTTCCAAAACTCTGAAACGCCAGACTCCATTAACTGATGGTGGAACCCAACAGGTATTGAAAATAACAAGAATAAAATAAAGGCCAAACGAGCAAGTGAGTCACTAAACAATTTTCCGCCAATGATTTTTGGAATACAAACGTACCAAGCCATGTAAGCAGGTAGTAACCAGAAGTAGACTAGTGGATGCCCGAAATACCAGAAAAGTGTACGGCTTAGTAATATGTTCATCTTATCCGTAAGACCAAATGCCCAAGGGATCATTTGTAATAATACTGTAGCTGCTACCCCTAAACATGCTACAATCCAGAGTATAAGTGTTGCTGTAGCCATAAATCCGAATAGAGGTGTTTTTTGTCCTTTATTTGCTTTTTTCCAATTAAAGTAATGAGCAAGAACTGCAGCACTTGCAATCCAAGTCCCTACGACAAAAAGTGTTAAAGCTACATAATAGAACGGATGAGCTGCAAGTGGAGCGTAGAATGTATATAGAACAGAGGCTTCCCCTGCCAGAATAAGTACAGCAGCCATTAGCGTACCAATCGTGGTTACCCAAAAACCAGCCCAGCCTAGCTTTCGAAGGCCATTTGGAAATGCCCCGAGAGTACGACTAGCCCCGGCAAATAAAAAACCAAAAATAAAGTAAGTAGTAAAAACAAGTGCAAGTAAAACTCCATGGACAGTTAAAATTTGGTAGTAACCAAGCCAACTCGGAAGCTCAATCATGCCTCCGCGGACAAGTCCTTGTAAAAGTCCCATAAGTGCCCCGATAATGAAAGCAAAAAATGCTACGTGTATGTGTGCCATACTTAGAGAAGCGTCTTTTGGTGCTACTCTAACTTCTGTGTCTGAAACAAATTCATCGACTCTTAATGCTGAATTTCTCATTATTTCACCTCAATCGCCATTTGCATGTAGTGGTGTCCGGTACCGCAGTATTCGTTACAAAGAACGAGGTAAGTACCAGGCTCGGTAAATGTGTGTTCGGCCATGTTCACATGACCAGGTGTAACCATGAAGTTCACATTTGTCATTGGAATAGTAAATGAGTGAACAACATCAGAACTAGTTACTTGAAATCGTACGGTTGATCCAACTGGAACTTCAATTTTATTTGGTGAATATCCAAAAGCCATTGCAATGATTGTGGCTTGATACGTATTTTCGTCAATTTGGCGTAACCCCGGCTCATTGAAAGGTGCTTCATTACTTAAATTTTGTGGATCGACTGTAGCCATGTGGCTAGGTGGTTGTTGCCCGAATGCGAATGCACTAACTCCTAATACTGCTAAAAAAACGAATAAAGACCCAATACCAAATGTTAACCATATTTTTTCATAACGATGTAAATGCATTTAAGTTCCCCCTTTCACAAAATTACATTCTATTTAAGAATAAGTAGAAAATAGCTGACCAAGATCCAACAATAAATAATCCTACTAACATGGTGAATATTAAGGTTCCTTTTAAAGATGAATCTGATTCTGTTGGTACATAACCCTTTTTTGTCTCTAGGTTTGTGTTGTTTTTAGCCATAAATAACCCTCCTCTTATGATAATTAAGACCCCCACGATTACATAATATAGGAAAAACATTACAAAATTTTTCCGCAAATGTGAAAAAATAATGACACTTACAACATAATATAGTTAATAAACATAACAGTAGTTCATATAGTGGAAACTACTCTATCGCAATTATAAAGTTTTTGAGAATAACTACTGTGAGAAAAATCACATATAAACAGGCTGTAATAAGCTCTGAAATGGCATTGTTAAAATATTGACACATTTTAGGATAGAGACAGTAGTAATCAATAAATTAATTAGGTAGCTCAAGCTGCCATAAGTTAGGGGATGGACAAGTAGAAAATGGCGAAGGAACAGAGGAAACAAGTAAAGAAATAATATTTTATTAGTAAAAAGCCGCTATTTGTTTAAAAGATCGCCATTCTGGTTCTTTTTTTATGGGAAAAATAGTGGTTGGTGGGAATAAATAGAATGTTCCGTTACAAACTACTCTTATCTAAGTTTGAATGTAAGAGAGGTTCTATATGAACAAGAATACTACGATAAGACAAGATAAATATGAGGAATATCTTAGAAGCCTAAATATCTCGGAAGAACCACCGCAAGTTAGTAGCTTGTTTGATATAGAGATGAAAGAAATATTTAAAGCTTGTGACGACTTTACCTATAGAGAGATCGTGCTCTCACGAGGAGAGAAGGGGATTATCTATTTTCTCCAGGGAATCGTTGATCTTGAATTTCTACATATGAGTGTAATAAAGCCTTTAGTTGAATCGATGAAAGACCAATTCGAAGAAGTTGATCATCGTCAACAGATTAATAATCCTAAAAATATCTCTCTTAAAAATTGGAACGAGATTATTTTTGCATTATTTAACGGAGGAGCTATTTGTCACATTGATGGGCAGCTCCCAATTGAAGTTAAAGTACCTGGGAAAGAAAAGAGAAATATATCTGAACCTACCACACAATACCAAGTATTCGGTCCGAAGATAGGATTTATTGAGGATATACAAACGAACATTTCTATCGTAAGGAAGTTTCTGAAGGATCCTCGTGTAAAGACCGTAAATTACGAAATTGGTTCACTTTCACATACAAAGGTATCTGTCATGTACATTGATGGTTATGCAGATAAAAAGGATATTGAGCAGATTGACAAAAGAATGCAAAATGTGAAAATTGATCAACTGATTACTCTAGGACAATTAAATAAGCAGATTATTGATCATCCAACGTCTATTTTCCCACAAGTGTTTGGTACAGAGCGACCAGACAATGTTGCGTTGGCATTAGGGGAAGGAAAGATTGCTATTTTTATTGACAATGTAACATTCGTTTCAATTCTTCCTGTTACGTTGTTTGATTTATATTTGGTTGGTGATGACCTTAGTTTTAGTTCGTTTTATAATGCCCTATTTGTAAGAGCTATCCGATATTTGTGTATGATTTTATCTACAGCTTTACCAGCTCTTTATGTAGCATTAGTCGCATTCCATCCAGAACTAATTCCAGAAACTCTCGCATTAACAATTGCAGAGTCGAGATCACAAATACCTTTTCCGGCAGCTGCAGAAGCACTAATAATGATGATTGCCTTAGATGTTTTAGTGGAGGCTAGTATACGTCTTCCTAGCTTTGTTGGCCAAACAATCGGTATTGTTGGAGGTTTAGTTATTGGAACAGCAGCTGTTGAAGCAGGGGTTGTTAGTAGTCTAATGGTCATTGTTATTTCGTTTACCGCAATAGCATCTTTTACTTCTCCTACTTGGGAATTAGTATCGTCACTACGCGTTCTTCGTTATGGTTTGTTGATCATATCATCAATTTTTGGTTTGTATGGGTTCGTGCTAGGCTTTTGTGTTATTTTTATTCATATTTGTAACTTAGAGTCTCTTTCAACACCATACATATCGCCATTATCAACATTTAAAATGCAGCAGTTGTTAGGTAGAATGCAGCAAATAAAAACGCAGTATTTTGAGAAAAAAGGAGGGTGATTTTGACTAATGGAGGTGGTAAGGAAATTCAAGGGTATTGATCTTTTTGCAGTTACTTGTTGTTCAACAATTACTCTAGGAGTCACTTTCTTACCTTATGTGGGTGGGGATGAGGTAAGAAGTGCGTGGTTAAAGGTTTTGGTAGCTGTCATTCCTTACTTTGTTCTTTTTTACTTGTTAAAAAAATTTAGCTCTAAATACGAAAGTTACGATTTCTTTTATGAGATGAAAGTCTCTACTTGGAACTGGGTGTTCCACTTGATCGTGTTGTATTTCATTGTCAGTACTTTGTTTGCTATTGTTTATGGTTTGGAGGCATTGACATTAATAACAAAAGTATATTTGCTTCCTAACACTGACCAGTGGATTGTTCTACTTCTCTTTTTATTAGTGGCTGCGGTGGGCTTAGGTTATGGAATTACAGCGATTAGCCGTTTTGTTGTTTCCTTAATACTTGTTGAGTTTATCCTGCTTTTTTCAATTGTAGGTTTAGGCTTTACTGAATATTTTCGCTGGATGTATATTGCCCCTGTTTGGACGACGGATGTTATCACATTTTTGAAGAGTTCTATCAGTGATATGGCCCGGTATACGGGAGTAATAGCTCTACTAGGTTATTTGCCATTTTTGAAAAAAGATGCCGCAGTCTTTAGACCGATGAGTTATGGTCTACTTTTGGTTGTTTCTATCTATGTTGGTATTTGTCTTGTGGTAGTAGGGACCTTTGGTTTCGAACAATCTTTAACGCTTTTATCACCTTTTACGGCATTGGTTCAGTCTTTGTCAACGAGAACAGGAGTAATAGAGAGAGTAGATTTATTTTTCTTGGGGGTATGGCTGATTGCTTATTATAAAATCATGCTAGTTCAGTCATGGTTTATGGTGTTTTTAATGCAACGTATATTTCCGATAAGAAGAAACTACATCTATATACTTCTTTCGTTAGTTTTATTATTTGTGATAACTATGTTCATGCCAAACTTTGTTGAACAAATTTGGATACCTATACATTTTAATAACATCATTTATTCCTTTTGCGTGCCAGCTTTACTATTAGGTTTCTTATTAATGAAACGAAAAGAAGGAGCTCAACAAAGTGAAACTAGTTAAGCTATCGCTTGTCCCACTTGCCATAATTCTAATGCTAACTGGGTGCATTGATGATGCTAGGGAAATTGATCATAGATCAATGATTGTGGGTATGGGCATTGACGTGGAAGAAAATAATGACAATGAGATTTTATATAGTGTAACGTTACAAATCCCAATACTTTTAACTGGAGGACGAGAAGGATCCCCTGCTGGCTCGGTAAAAGAGTTCGAGACGTTTACTGCCACTGGAAAGACAATTTTAGATGCGGTTGCCCATATAGAAGCAATGACACCGACAGTTCTCTTTTTTGGCCACTTAAAAGTAGTGACGGTCAGTGAACATGTCGCTAGTCATGGACTAGACAGAGTGATCGATTTCTTTGATCGACTTCCTCAAGTTGCCAACCAAATTTTTTTACTAGTCATTGAAGATGGAAAGGTTGAAGAATTTATTAACCAAGAGTCGCCGTTAGTAAATTTGCCTGCTCTTTATTTAAATCGATTTTTCCAAGCTGAACAGAAAATATCGCGAACAAAGGATGTGAAGCTCTTTGAGTATCGTAGAGATACCAATATGATCTCTGGTGCAGCGACACTCCCATTAGCTAAAATTTTAGACAAAAAAATACTCATTGAAGGGATGGCGGTCCTTCATAATCATAAATTAGTGGCAAAATTAGAAAGAGATGAAGTTGGTATTAGTGAACTATTAAAGAACAATCGAGTGGATAATGTAAATTACACAATAACGCTAGAAACCAATGTCGGGGAAGAAGAAGTTTCGATCACAAGAGGAAACTTACAAGCTAAATTTCATTACGAGGAAACAACCCCACTTACAGTAAATATTAGTGTCAAGGGTAAAGGTGAAATTGCTGAAGTAGGAACGCCTGAAGTAAGGGTGACTAATGATTTAGTAAAGGAAGCCAATGATAAGATGGAGAAAGAAATTAAGGAGTTAGTAACAAAAACAATCAAAAGGATGCAGGCAGAAAATGTTGAGCCTTGGTTGATTGGTCATCGGCTTTGGGTAAAAGACCCAGATTTTTTTGACACATTACATTGGGAAGAGTCAGGCTGGCGCGAAACTGTTGTAAACGTATCGGTAGATTTTAAGATGGAACACACAGGGCAGAAAGGGTATTTAGGGAAAAGAAAGATAGGCAGATAGAAAGAAAACACCTTCATATTTTTGTGACAACTGTCTGAACCTCGTTGACTGTGAAAAAAAGCCTATGCTATAATAAACTACAATGAAAATCATTATCATTAAACGTAGGTTTTTATAGATGAAGTCTTTTTTAGGGGGAGAGTTTCATGAGTTTTATACAGTTAGAGCAAGTAACAAAGCTTTTTTCTGGTACGCAAAAACCTGCAGTTGACGCTATAAATTTAAACATAGAACGTGGAGAAATTATCACATTACTAGGCCCAAGTGGTTGTGGAAAAACAACAACATTACGAATGCTTGCTGGGTTTGAGCAACCATCAACAGGAAAAATAACCATTGGTGAACAAGTGGTTTATGACAATTCTAACGCAATTCCACCTGAGAAAAGGGGAATAGGCATGGTATTTCAGGATTATGCATTATTCCCACACTTAACAATTGAGAAAAATGTCATGTTTGGGTTAAATAAGTGGAAATCAAAAGATAGAAAAGCACGTGCGAGAGAAGTATTAGAACTTGTTGGTTTAGGCGACTTTGCCCAACGTTTTCCAAGTGAAATATCAGGCGGACAGCAACAACGAGTTGCCTTAGCAAGGGCCTTAGCGCCTCGACCACATGTTGTTTTAATGGATGAACCATTTAGTAATCTAGATGCTGGTCTCAGAGAAAAAATGCGTTATGATGTAACTAATATCCTAAGAAAAGCAAACACCACGGCAATTATCGTTACTCATGATCAAAAGGATGCTTTTGCTGTTTCTGATCGTGTAGTCGTCATGAAGGACGGTGTGATCCAACAGGTGGCATCACCTAGAGAAATGTACCGTTGTCCAAAAAACTGCTTTGTTGCTCAATTTGTTGGAAAGACAAACTTACTTACAGGTGAATTAGATAAAGATCTCAAACACGTTAGAACAAGTATAGGGAAAGTCTGTTTACCAGTGGCTTTAAATGAGATCTCTGATAATATTAAGGTTTCGATTCGCCCGGAAGGTTGTCAAATCGTTGCTGCTGGAGCTGGGAATTATTCAGGACATGTGGAAAGAGTTACATACAGTGGTGAATACCAAGAACTTTATGTAAACTTTCAACAGAATAAAACCTCAGAACCTATGGTAATCTATGCGCCAATTGAAGAAAATATTGAAGTAGGTTCAGTAGTGTCATTTAATATTAAAACAGATTTAGTTTGTGTAGTGGAATAATTGAAAGCTCTCTCTTAAAAGAGGGCTTTTTTGCTTTTGGAGGAAGAAACATCGAAGGGATTTTTGACATTCCTGTGAATTCGGAAATTTACCTATAAAATTTTTTGTAAATTCCATTGACAATGATTATCAATAGCAATATAATTCAAAATGTAAGTTCTAAATGAGAATGAATTTCATTCTTTAGAACAAAAAAGTTACATAGGGGGAAACAAACATGAACAAAGCGTTAAAAATGATCTTATTTACAATCCTTTCTTTAGGATTAGTTATGTTAGCAGCTTGCGGTGGTAAAGAAGAACCACAAACAGCAGCTCCTGCGGAACCAGAAGTACAAGCGGAAACAGAAGAGCAACAACCTGAAGAAGTGAAAGAAGCTGGTGAAGTTAACCTGTATACGAGCCGTCATTATGACACAGATCGTCAATTATATGATCTTTTCGAAGCTGAAACAGGAATTAAAGTTAACGTAATTGAAGGTAAGGGCGATGAGTTAATAGCTCGTCTTAATTCTGAAGGCGAAAACACTGAGGCTGATCTATTCTTAACAGCTGATGCTGGTAATTTATATGTTGCAAAACAAGACGGTTTATTCCAAGAAATTCAAAGTGATGAATTATTTAAGAACATCCCTGCAAACTTACGTGACGATGAAAATATGTGGGTTGGATTAACTAAACGTGCACGTGTAATCGTTTATGCAAAAGACAGAGTTGATCCATCTGAACTATCAACATATGAAGCATTAACTGGTCCAGAGTGGGCAGGTAGAGTATTATCTCGTACTTCAAGTAACATGTATAACTTATCTCTTTTAGCTTCTTTCATTGAATTAAATGGTGCAGAGGCAGCAGAAGAGTGGGCGAAAGGTATTGCGGCTAACTTAGCTAGAGAACCCCAAGGTGGAGACACTGATCAAATTAGAGCTGTAGTTGCTGGTGAAGGTGACGTTGCTATCTCTAACACCTACTATGTTGGTCGTTTATTAAATTCTGCTGATAAAGGTGATGTTGAAGTTGGGGAAGCGGTAGGAGTTTTCTTCCCGAACCAAGATACAACTGGAACTCACGTAAACATCAGTGGTGTTGGCATAATTAAACACTCTAAAAATGTTGAAAATGCAATTAAATTCTTAGAGTTCTTATCTAGTGTAGAGGCTCAAAAAGTATTTGCTGAAGGTAACAATGAGTACCCAGTTAACCCAGATGTTGATTGGTCAGAAACTGTGAAGTCTTGGGGAGAATTTAAAGAGCAAAATATTCCTTTATCAATCTTAGGAAAAAACCAACTAGAAGCTATCAAAATCTTCGACCGCTCTGGTTGGAAATAAATAAAACTACATGTACCGGAATACTTTAACAGTTTCCGGTACTTTATTTTTGTTAGACAAACATTTATTTTTAAACTTCATTTCTGTATAATTAATAGAGTCACTAATTTTATTCTACTAAAATAATTTTTTCCTTTTGTTATTAAAGTAAGTTAGGATGTGCCAACCATGAGACTTATACAGAAAGTAGAGCAACATTTCAACATGTGGGCAATATTAAGTCTAGTATTTATTTTTATAATCTTAATTCCCAATTTATTAATAGGATATAATCTTTTTACTGAACCTACTGATAACTGGGCTCATATTAAAGAGTATCTTTTAAAAGATTATATATATAATACGTTAGTACTTATCACTTTTACAGCTTTGTTCACAATGATTATCGGTACTAGCTTGGCTTGGATCATTATTAATTATCGGTTCCCATTGCGTAATTTTTTTAAATGGGGATTAATTTTGCCATTAGCTATACCTGCTTATATTGGTGCCTACACGTATCAAGGGATGTTAAATTATTCTGGTACAATCCAATATACCCTTCGAAATACATTTGATATTCATGTTTCAAGCCAAAAGTTCTTTAACATTATGGGTATACCTGGTGCAATTTTCATTTTTACAATATTTTTATATCCATACGTGTATGTAATCACAAAAGGCTTTTTAGAAAACCAATCTGCTTCATTGTTTGAAAATGCAAGATTACTAGGCGGTGGCCCTTTCACGATCTTTTTCCGTGCCGGTTTGCCCCTTTCTAGAGCAGCCATTACTGGTGGTGTTGTCCTTGTTATTTTAGAGGTTCTTAATGACTTTGGAGTTGTTAGCTATTTTGGAGTTCAAACGTTTAGTATAGCTATCTTTCGAACATGGTACGGAATGAAGGATCTTGATTCTGCATTAAAACTAGCTGGTATTCTTATGTTTATCGTTATTGTCGTTTTAGTCTTAGAAAGGATTATTCGAGGGAGGAAAACATACAGCTATTCTTCCGCAAATTTTAGACCGATTGAAGCTCAACCGCTAAAAGGTACTAGCAAATGGCTTGCCTTTAGCTATTGTTCGGTTATCTTTATGATCGCATTTATAGTTCCAGTTACACAATTAGTACACTGGAGTATAATGACTTGGGATCGCATTTTTAGTCCGGAATTTGCAAAGTTAATTTACAACTCTATATTTGTTGCATCTATTGCATCATCGATTATCGTATTTATTGCTCTCATTGTTGGGAACTATACCCGATTGCATAAAGGGTTGTTTCCAAAGGTCGCATCAAGAGTGATTGCTCTAGGATACTCTATTCCTGGGGCGGCAATAGCTATCTCGATAATAACGCTATTTGTAGCCTTTGATGGAGTTATGAAATCAGTTGCAGATTATTTAAATCTAAATTCAGCTCTCGTATTAAGAACAACACTCGTTATGCTAACTTCTGCATATATTATTCGTTTCTTAGCGGTTGGTTACAATGCTATTGAAGCTGGTTTTGAAAAAATCGGGACTACCTTTACTGAGGCATCCCGGGGTTTAGGTTCTTCTACTTTAAAAACATTTTTTAGAGTGGATATTCCAATGTTAAGAGGAGCTATTTTTGGGGGCTTTATTCTAGTATTTGTTGACATATTGAAGGAGTTACCTTTAACTTTATTTTTACAACCTTTTAACTTCTCCACACTTGCCACACAAGCTTTTCGATATGCAAGTGACGAAATGGTCCAAGAGGCAGCATTAGCATCAATCTTAATTATCATCGTTAGTGCTATCTGTATTTTTTACTTCCATAAAGTATTGGATAAAGAGAAATCATAATCACAACGAAAAAACTGAGCTTGGAGTAAATCCAGGCTCAGTTTTTTCGTTGTGATTATCGGAATATAAGGCCGAAAATAACTAAAACAGCAAACACAATCCATAAGATCTTCTTTTTCGTATTTGGATGGAGTCTACGTTTTCTCCAGCGGTTAGGATTAAAGGATATTTCGTCATTATCAAAAACATGGCGGTATTCTGGTGTGTATCGTCTAATCTTTGTTAAGAAAATAGGGGCAAGTGCCGCACCAGCAATAAAGCCAAAGATATGCGCGTAAACATTAATGCGAACATTTACAAATGTCATGATTAAACCAATGACGAGAATAGTCATGACCAATTGCGAATTATCGCGATCAATTAAATCTTTGCGGTACAAAGACATATAAAGATAAACACCGAATAAGCCAAAGATGGCACCTGATGCACCTAAATGAGGTGAATAACCTAAACCACCTAAATAAAAAGTTGCAATGTTTGCTAATATACCAGAGAGTAGATAAATACCTATGAAACGTCCTTTGCCCAGTAATTTTTCTAGGGCGGGACCAAACAACACTAAGGAAAACGAATTAAAGATGAAATGCCCCGGTGAAACATGCATGAAAATTGGCGTAACTAATCGCCAAAGTTCCCCTTGAGCGACAGATAAGTTATGACCGATCCCTAATACATAAATAAGATTTCCTCCGAGTGAAGGGAATAAAAACATCCATAAAAATAGGATCAGATGGATAGCTACTATTCCAGAAATAACGGGATAGGAACGCAGAAACGATCCGAAATCTTCATTTCTCACAAACATTGATATCACCTAATTTCTATAAGAGTTAAAAGAGGTAACTACTTTTTTGATTTTGTTTAATAGTCAATTTGTCTATATATTGTAGCATAAAACGACCCGTTTACTGAAATAATTGAGATATTGAAATGCTTAGCTTATTCTATTTTATGACCAAACATATGATAAAATGTTAGAAAAAGCTTGATACGATTGGGGTTTAAATAATATATGATCATTGGTACAGGTATTGATATTGTGGAGTTAAAGAGAATTTCAGATGTCATGAATAGAAATCTTTCCTTTGTTAGCCGGATCCTAACTGAAAAAGAACGAGCCTTATTTAATCCACTTACAGAACGTAGGAAGGTCGAATTTTTGGCAGGACGGTTTGCTTCGAAAGAGGCATTTGCTAAAGCTGTAGGAACAGGAATTGGCAAACACCTTTCTTGGCAGGATATAGAGGTGATCCCAGACCCAAATGGAAAACCGATGATACTTTCAAAAATTGAGTACGGTAAAATTCATTTATCGATTTCTCATAGTAAAGAATATGCATTAGCAAATGTCATCATTGAAAAATAAATTATGAATTATGAATTATGAATTATGAATTATAAGTGATCTTTAGGTGTTGCTACGAAGCCCTTTGTAACTGAAAAATTGGCATTCACAATTCATAATTGACAATTATTTTTCAAACGCTTGTCATGCTAGTCTGCATATTATGTGGGACAGTCTCATATAGTGATAGTGCGGATAGGAGGGAACTATTTTGACTGTGGTAACGGGTGTTGAAATTACCCAATTTTAAACGTTATACCACTGAAGAAGGCTATAGAGTTACTAGTTAAAAGCGCTGGCAAGCATGTAAATCACTTCAAAAGTTTACTAGATAATAAGATAGCGAAAGTCGTTGTTCTCTTAGGTGTGGTGATGGTTTTGTTATCTCTAGGTCTTTGTTAGAAAAAGGCTATCATGTTGAAATGGCTTGTACCACCTGTACATTATGTGACAGGCATGCACGCTACTATATAGAAGTTTTATATTGAAATCCTAATATGTTGAGTAGGTTTGAGTCAGGGCTAAAAAAAGTCCTTTTAAAGCAGTTGACGACTTACTAGGATAATATTGATTAAGTCTCAAGAATAATCAAAAGTCCTAAGCTAAGTGTTTCGTGTGCTTTTTTGAGAGTATTTGGGGAACTCTCGATTGTAGCAAGTGAAATACTTAGCCCACCATATAACAAATTTCAAATGAGTACTTCAATTTGAGTCATTAGCGTTGCTGGTAATAAAGCTATCATCACATAAAGGAAGTCGTGGTAAGGAGCTAGTGTATGCAAACTTCCATACTATGACAGGACATGGATTTTAAACGCCAAAGCTTGCCATCGTTAAGGCGTGGGGTTGATGGGGTAGCAGTACCGACACAGACCATCAAGCTTTTGCAAGTCAGTTAATTTAAGCTACAATTCACCTGTGATTATCAGAAATGGCGAAATTGCTGCTGCTTTGGGTTTTTCTAATGATATTCTAGATAAACATATCACTCCGATTTCAGTAGGACCTAGTTCTTGGTAGGGATAAATAGTGAGTTTAAACTATTCACTCTTGGGTTATTAACAGGCTTTAATAAGCCATAAATTACTGATGCGGTGGACTGCATTAGTTAGAGATTAGTAATCTTGTTGGAGTCCCTCTCCGACGTGAGGGTGTTTCCTATCTTATGGATAAGTCCGAGAAAAACCGTTGAGCTAGCAAAGGAATACGCTAAACATTATTGAGTTTATCTCGTTTAAAAAGGGCCTTATACCATTGTTACTACATCTAGAAGGAAATAACTTTATTATACAAGTGGAAATGCTTCTTTAGCGAAGGGTGAACAGGTGACGTTTAAACAAGGCTGGTAATAGTGTTAAATATGCAGCTTTACTGACGAGCAAATTTTTTTAGTAATATAGTCTTTCTTCATGGTAAAACAGCGGTTTGCTTTTGCTTAACTGTATCTTCGATTAGTCCATATGTTGGATTCAATGGTGATTCAGGGAAAGCCGCAAGTTTGGGGCAACATCAAGAAAGTTACCGCAGCTATCGATAGAATTCCCTCCTTTGTCGTCTAAATGAGACAAAGGGGTTGAGAATGAATGAAAAAAATCACTTCAATTATCTTCTCGTGTATAGTACTTCTTGGATTACTAGCAGCTTGTGGCGAGAAAACTCAAGAGGATATCATCGAAGAACTTGGTGCTAAAATACAAAACATGACAGGCTACAAATCAGATGCATCAATGACATTAGAAACTGGTAAAGATCCTCAAAGCTATGAAGTGGAAATTTGGTATAAAAAACCAACATATTATCGTGTTGCCTTAAGCAATGCGAAAAAAGATCAAAGTCAAATTATTTTAAGAAATGACGAAGGGGTATTCGTTCTAACTCCAGCGTTAAATAAAAGTTTCCGTTTCCAAAGTGATTGGCCAGAGAACAACAGCCAAGTATATCTATATGAATCTCTAGTGAATGATATCTTAATGGATCCTGAGAGATCATTTACTGCAACTGACGATCACTATATTTTCCAAACAAAAACAAATTATGCAAATAAGAATTTACAACAACAAGAGATTACATTGAATAAGAAAGACTTAACACCAGTTTCTGTAAAAATTATGGATGTCGAGCTGAATGTTTTAGTTACTGTTCAATTTACAAACTTTGAACTAAATGCTAACTTCAACGATGGAGATTTCGATATGGACCGTAACATGACAGGAGCTCAATTAGAAAGTCTTCCAGCAATGGCACAGGAAAGCGGAGAGCCACTAGTTCCGACATTCCCGATGTATGTGCCTGATGGAACAATGTTAAACGACTCTAAGGAAGTTAGTATTGAAGAAGGAACACGTATTATTCTTTCTTATACTGGACCTAAAAACTTTACGCTAATCCAACAAAAGAGCCGTGTTCAGCAAGCGAGCATCGCAATGCACGTAACAGATGGCGAGCCTGTTGATCTAGATTTCACTATCGGTGCTCTTTCTAGTGAAGGGCAAACAATGTCTTTAAATTGGTCTTACGATGGAGTTGACTTCTTCTTAGCTTCAAAAGATCTAAGTCAAGAAGAAATGATTTCAATTGCAAGATCAGTTTATGGAACTCATGTTAAGTAAATAAGTATATCAAGAAGGCAGACCCAGGGTGAAGAAACTATGGTGTCTGCCTTTTTTATGTAGAATGAAAAAAAAGAACCAATTGACATTTTGTCATCTATCATTAATATCATATATAATAAAAGTTTAAAGAAACAATCGCGCTTATTAAAAGGGGAGCACTAAGGTGGAGAACTTGAACGGTTTTTATCGTGATACGTGGGTAGAGGTTAATCTCGATGCGATCGAACATAACGTGAAATCAATAAAGAAGAATTTAGATCATGGTGTGAAGTTAATGGCTGCTGTAAAAGCCAATGGTTATGGTCATGGGGCAGTTCAAGTTGCTAAAACAGCGATTCAAGCTGGTGCCGACTATCTAGGGGTAGCCATATTAGATGAAGCCATTGCACTAAGAAAAGCAGGAATTACTGAGCCTATTTTAGTACTTGGTTGGGTAAGACCTAGTGATGTAAACCTAGCGTGCAAAAACAATATTGCATTAACGGTATTTCAACAAGAATGGTTAGAGCAAGCTAACGAGATCCTTAAACCTAATTTACATTGCACACTTCATTTGAAAATTGACACAGGTATGGGCAGGATTGGAATAAGAACAAAAAATGAAGGAAAAGCTGTAATTGATTACATTAATAAGCACCAGAAATTTTCTTTAGAAGGTGTATATACTCATTTTGCGACGTCAGATGAGCAAAATTTAGATTATTTTAACTTACAATATCAACGTTTTCTGGAAATGCTTGACTGGCTAGAAACACTTGGCATGAATATTCCATATATTCATTGTGGAAATAGTGCAGCGACGATTAGGTTTCCATCAAAGATGTTTTCAATGACAAGAGTAGGGATTGCAATGTATGGTTTAGCGCCCTCAAAGGAAATGGAAGCTGATATACCATTTCAATTAGAGGAAGCATTTTCTCTCCATAGCAAAATTATTCATGTAAAAGAAGTTAGTAGTAATGAAGGAATAAGTTATGGGGCAACATATAAAACGGAAGATACAGAATTAATTGCCACCATTCCAATTGGGTACGCCGATGGGTGGATCCGACAACATAGTTCTAAAGGATATGTCCTTGTAGATGGAGAAAGGTGTCCGATTGTTGGTAGGGTTTGTATGGACCAAATGATGGTTAAACTGAGTAAAAAGGTACCAGTTGGGACAAAGGTAACATTGATTGGAAAACAATTGCAAGAGATGATTTCCATCGATGAAGTAGCCGAGCAGCTCGGCACCATTAACTACGAAATACCGTGTATGATTAGTTATCGCGTACCAAGGGTTTTTCTAAATAATGGGGAAATAATTACAGTAAATAATAAGGTTTTTTAAAAAGTAGCTTTATTAGCAGGAATAATGCCTAATTTTAGCGAAATTTTAATTATCTATTTGTAAGATATGTCTTTGCAAAATCTTAATTCTAATGCTATGATTATTCATGGATATAATTATTAGTTGTAGGTGTATGTACGTTGGAGGTGTTTTTGTGTCAGCAAACACAAAGAGGATCACGGTTAGCTTACCACAACATTTATTAAATGAGGTTGATGGCTTGATTAAACGCGAAAATGTAAACCGCAGTGAATTTATTTCCCAAGCTACAAAAGCATACCTTCGTGAAAAGAAGAAGCGTCAAATTCGCGAGACAATGCAACAAGGTTATATGGAAATGGCTAAAATTAATTTGAATATTGCTGCAGAAGCTTTTCTTGCTGAAGAAGAAGCAGAACACACACGCACACTAGACTTAGTTAGCGGGGTGTAAATTTTGATTGTTGTAAAACGTGGCGATGTTTATTTTGCCGATCTTTCCCCTGTGGTAGGTTCTGAACAGGGAGGAGTAAGGCCAGTTCTCATCATTCAAAATGATATTGGAAATCGGTTTAGCCCAACAGTCATCGTCGCAGCAATTACAGCTCAGATTCAGAAGGCCAAACTACCAACACATGTGGAAATTAATGCAAAGCGCTATGGCTTTGATCGGGATTCTGTTATCTTATTAGAACAAGTTCGTACAATTGATAAACAACGTTTAACTGACAAAATCACTCATCTTGATGATGATATGATGTCTCGAGTCAATGAGGCATTACAAATTAGTTTAGGACTCATTGATTTTTAATTTTATTCTATCATTTATATCGATTTTACGTGCCTATTAAGGAAAGTTGCTTTTATAAAAAGCAACTTTTTTTATGTTTAATTTTAAATTCTAGTATGGTATTTACCACATCCTTCCCTAATACAAAACCTATAAATCTTTGCATCCATTTCTTATAAATGAAATAATAGTAGAAATAGCCGAAAAGGAGTGGATGAAGAGATGAAGCCATCTGTAGTAAAGCTTATAGAGGCAAAACGAGAGACGATCTTTGAAAATTGGTTAAGAGAAATTGAAATAGTAAAAAGAGAGGATTTAGATAATATCTCTGATTACGTCTATACAAACACAAATAAGGAATTCGTAGAAATAATCTTAACGTCAATTAGTCACGGACAAGAACTATTCGATGACCATTTTAGCCAGTTTACTGAAGGGTTAATACAGGTTGGGTGGCCATTGTCTTATTTAACAACAGGACTTCAAACGTTTAGAAAAGTTGTCTTAGATACATTGTACGATGGAGAGGAAACCTCTTCAGTAAATATGGAAGTATACTCCGAAGTTAGTATCTGGGTGGATAAACTTGTTAATATCTTAGTCAATGAATACGCTGGTTCTTGGGAAAATACGGTGTTTTTACAAAAGATGGCTTTAAAAGAGTTGTCTGCTCCTTTAATACCAGTGTTTGAGAATATTAGTGTCATGCCTTTAATTGGGACAATTGATACAGAGAGAGCGAAGCTTGTAATGGAAAATCTCTTAAATGGAGTAATCGAACATCGATCAGAGGTAGTTCTCATAGATATTACAGGGGTGCCGGTGGTTGATACTATGGTAGCCAATCATATTATACAAGCTTCTGAAGCAGTACGTTTGGTAGGTGCAAAATGTATATTGGTAGGTATAAGGCCAGAGATCGCACAAACAATTGTCAATCTAGGAATCGATTTATCGAGCTTTCCAACAAAGAACACATTAAAAAAAGGTATTGAAACTGCTTTAGAAATAACCAATAAGAAGATTGTACCAGTTACAGGTGTAGAATAGGGAGGGTGTAAGATGAGAATTCCTATTTTAAAACTCAATGAATTTCTATTAGTGTCAGTTCAAATTGAATTAGATGATCAGACTGCCCTACAATTTCAAGAGGATATTTTAAATAAAATTCACGAGGTTGGCGCTAGGGGTGTAGTTATTGATCTTACCTCAGTAGACTTTATCGACTCTTTTATTGCGAAGGTTTTAGGCGATGTAGTAGATATGTCAACTTTAATGGGAGCAAAGGTAGTACTTACGGGGATCCGTCCTGCTGTTGCTATTACTTTAGTAGATATGGGGATTGTATTAAAAGGTGTCCCGACAGCGTTGGACTTGGAACAAGGTCTAGAAAAATTACAGCAGGAATTGGAGGGATAGATGATGTCCCAAACCTGTGTTGAGGTTAAAAGTGAGTGGAGTATCGTAGCGGCAAGACAAGCAGGCAGAACAATAGCTAAAGATATTGGCTTTGGTTCAGTTGATCAAGCAAGAATTACCACTGCTATCTCAGAGCTTGCTAGGAATATTTATTTATATGCCAAAAGAGGACAAATATGTATCGAGAAAGTAGTTCTTCTTAATAAAGTTGGAATTAAAGTAACAGCTTTGGATAAAGGACCGGGAATAAAAGATATCCGTAAGGTAATGGAAGATGGCTTTACAACATCCGGAGGTTTAGGGGCGGGATTACCAGGTGTGAAGCGACTCATGGATGAATTTACGATCGACTCAACAGTTGGAGAGGGAACTACGATTGATGCCGTAAAATGGCTCCGATAGGAGGAGAAGAATTATGGATAAATTCGATATTGGTTTACATGAGACATATAAGTCAATTTTAGCTGAATACTTAGTAACTAATAGTGAACATTCTCTATATAAAGCTGGCAAGTTTTCTAGAGAGTTAATTAAGAATAATATGTCGCCAGAGGATATGATAAATCTACATGTATCAGTTGTACAAACTCTAATTAAAAACCTTCCAAAAGAGGTTTCCGATACAAATGATTTACTCCTTGAAGTTATGGTGGGGTACGGACTTGCCTATCTTGAGCATCAAAGCCTTCGAGATAGACAAAAGCAAATAAATTCTGAATTTGCTGTTGCTGCTAAGATGCAAAAACAACTTTTGCCAATTGAAATTCCTGATCCGATAACCCTTGATGTAGGGATAAAAGCTGTTGCTGCAGGTCCGGTAAGCGGAGATTACTATCATTTACAGGAAGATGAAAACGGGTATTTAAGCATTGCGGTAGCTGATATTATTGGGAAAGGCATTCCTGCTGCTTTATGTATGTCAATGATTAAATATGGTTTAGATAGCTTACCTGAGCAGAGACTTCGGCCGGGGGCTCTTTTAGAAAATTTAAACAGAGTCATCGAACAGAATATTAGTACAAATATGTTTATAACGATGATATACGGTTCATATGATTTACAGAACCACATCTTTCATTACGCTGGGGCTGGTCATGAGCCAGGTTTTTATTATCAGTCTGGTACAAATAACTTTCAAGATTTAACGACAAAAGGTCTAGTTCTTGGATTAAAAAGAACAGCAAGATTTCAAGAGTATGAACTAAAGATAGAAGCTGGTGACTTTCTGGTTTTGCTCTCCGATGGTGTCACGGAATGCCGAACAGAAGATGGTTTTATTACTAGGGCTGAGGTAACAACTATAATAAAGAAATATCTTCATTTACCAGCTCAAAAAATTGTTGATAATGTTTATGATGAATTAGAAAAACTACAAGATTTTCAACTACAGGATGATTTTACACTAATGATTATTAGAAGAGAAGTTTAGAAACTTTCAATTGGTGGTATATAAACATTATTAATGTAAGGAGGGTAAATAAATGAATTTAGAAATAAACCACATAGCAAAAGATGGAGAAGACTACCTATTATTAAATGGAGAAATTGATATTTACACTTCAGATAAACTGAAATATTCTTTATTACCTCTAACAGAAAAAAAGGGTAATAAGGTAACGGTTGATTTTTCTAATGTTAATTATATAGATAGTACTGGTTTAGGGATTTTTATAGGTGCCTTAAAGGCAACCCATAAGTATGAAAGTTCGATTAAATTAGTAGGAATGATTGAAAGAGTTAGACGATTGTTTAATATAACTGGGCTAGATGAAGTTATAAACATCGAAGAAAGCGCGAGGGAGGAAGCAAAGTGAATCAAACATCCGATTTCTTAGAAATGAAGGTTCCTGCAAAGCCTGAATATGTTGGTGTCGTTCGCCTAACGATCTCTGGAATCGCTAATCGGCTAGGGTATACCTACGATGATATTGAAGATATCAAAATTGCTGTAGCTGAAGCTTGTACAAACGTCGTTAATCATGCTTACAGAGATGGTGATGGTCAAATGACGATTGGTTGTGGTGTTTACCAAGACCGTTTAGAAATTATGGTAGCAGATCGAGGTAAGAGTTTTTCAGTCGATGAAATACAAGGGAGTTTAGGACCGGTTAGCGCGGATAAACCTATCTCGCAGCTTAAAGAGGGCGGACTTGGTTTATTTCTAATTGATACACTTATGGATAAAGTTGAAATTAGTAATGCTGCGGGTGTAATTATTATTATGACTAAGTTCCTACACAGGGGTGAGGTGGAACAGAATGTCGGAAGGATTTCAGCAACATTCTCAGATCGACAGTAACCTTTTAGAATTAATAAAAGAATACCAAACGAGTCAAACCGAAGAAGTGCAAACAGAACTAGTTAAAAGGTACGAATCGTTAGTTCATTCACTAGCTAAGAAGTTCTCTAAAGGTAGAGATTATGACGAGGACCTTATTCAGGTAGGGATGATCGGGTTATTAGGAGCATTACAAAGATTTGATTTATCGGTAGGGCGTAGCTTTGAGTCATTTGCTGTCCCTACGATTATTGGCGAGATAAAAAGGTTTATAAGAGATAAAACGTGGAGTGTTCATGTCCCAAGAAGGATAAAAGAGCTGGGACCCAAAATAAAAAATGCCGTAGAAAAGTTAACCACAGAGTTACAACGTTCACCTAAAATTGCGGAAATTGCTAACTATTTAGATGTAACAGAAGAAGAAGTGTTAGAAACGATGGAAATGTCGAGAAGTTATCAAGCTCTTTCTGTAGATCGATCAATAGAAGCAGATCAAGAAGGAGGGGCTGTTACGTTACTAGATTTAGTGGGGGCTACAGATGTTGGTTTTGAAAAAACGGATCAACAACTATTTATTGAAAAGGCCTTTTCGGTACTAGCTGAACGAGAGCAGCAAATATTATTTTGTACATTTTACGAAGGATTAAGCCAAAAAGAAACCGGTGAAAAGTTAGGAATATCGCAAATGCACGTATCTCGTCTACAACGACGTGCGATTGAAAAGTTGAAGGCTTCATTGCCTACGAAAGTCATGGAGATCTTATAGATGGGGAACACGCAAACATTCAACAATGTAAAGCTTGGAGTATTTCAGTTAGCTAAAAACGATAGCTCGTTGAATGGAGATGCTTATTTTTGTACGGAAAGTAATGATTATTTCATCTGTGCTGTAGCAGACGGACTAGGTAGCGGACTTTATGCCTATGAAGCTTCTAAAGTAGTGATGGATTATATTCGAAAAAATCACCATGAACAGTTACCCTATCTGATGGAAAATTGTAATCGATTAGTAGTAAATAAACGTGGAGTTGTTCTTTCGATTTTGAAAGTTGATTATATAAATAAAGAAGTGCTATATAGCAACACCGGTAATATAACATGTAGTTTTTATTCTCCAGACGGATTGCTTACAAGAACAATACCTAAACGTGGCTTCCTTTCTGGGAGAAAAACTAGTTATCCGATACAACGTCTTCCGTATAAGCCAGGCCTAAGATTTATCATGTACACAGATGGAGTTGTACTTAAATCTAGCTGGCAAAGAGCTATTGCTAAGGAAAGCTGTGTTGGAGAAGTTATAAGTATTGTAAAAAAACTAGTTCCACAGCATGAAGATGATCTTACATTTTTGGTAGGAGATGTTTCGAGCTGAATTAGTTATACTAGAAAGGGTACAGGGGCGGCTACTCAAGGCCGCCTTATTTATATTTCATCCTAAATAAAGGAGTTAGCTCATATGTTTCCTTTATTTTCTTGATGGCTTTCTATAGAATAGATAAATATGACGAAAGAAAGTTGGTGCATAGGATATGGAAGAGAAAAAACAAAGTATGCTTCAATTACTGATGAAAGAAACTTCATTTTCAAAGAAAGCGATTGAGAATGTAGTCTCGTTAATTGAAGAGGGAAACACAGTTCCATTTATAGCTCGTTATCGTAAGGAGTTAACTGGTTCACTTGATGAGGTGCAAATTAGGACAATCGTTGAAAGATGGACATACATAAATAATTTAGAAAATAGAAAAGAAGAAGTTATTCGCCTTATTCAAGAACAAGATAAATTAACAGAAGAACTTCAACAATCAATTGTAAAAGCTACGAAGCTTCAAGAAGTAGAAGATTTATATCGACCTTATAAACAGAAACGTCGAACAAGAGCAACTGTTGCAAAAGAAAAAGGCTTAGAACCTCTAGCTACATGGTTATTCACATTTCCAGCTCAAGGTAATGTTGAAGAGGTAGCTGCACAATATCTATCTGAAGAGAAGGAAGTACAAACAGTCGAAGACGCCCTTCAAGGAGCAAAAGACATTATTGCGGAATGGATTTCTGACGACCCTGAGATGCGTAAGCTAATTAGGCAGCTTACATTTAAAGAAGGAAGGCTCGTTTCAACTTCCAAAGATGTTGAAAAAGATGAAAAGGCTGTCTATGAAATGTACTATGAGTATGAGGAGCAAGTTGGGAAAATCGTACCTCATCGAATTTTAGCATTAAATAGAGGAGAAAAAGAAGGGATAGTAAAAGTTGCTCTTACGACACCGGTGGACAAAATACATGCAATTATTAATAAAAAGTACATAAAGTCAACACATTCGCCAGTCACTCCTTATGTTGAAGATGCGGTTGTTGATAGTTACAAACGCTTAATTGAGCCGTCAATTGAAAGAGAAATTCGTAAAGAGTTATCTGAAAAAGCAGAGGACCAAGCAATTCATATTTTTTCGGAGAACCTACGAAATCTGTTGTTACAACCACCGTTAAAGGGAAGAATTGTATTAGGGGTAGACCCGGCCTTTCGAACAGGCTGTAAATTGGCTGTTGTAGATGATACTGGTAAGGTCCTACATATTTCAGTTATCTATCCGACACCACCGAAAAACGAAATTGAAAAAGGAACACAAATTGTTAAAGGACTAATAAAAGAGTTTGGAATTGAGGTCATAGCTGTTGGGAACGGAACTGCTTCTAGAGAAACAGAGCAATTTATTGCTAATGTTATTAAGGAAGTAGATAAAGAAGTTTACTACTTAATTGTAAATGAAGCAGGAGCGAGTGTTTACTCTGCTTCCCCTCTTGGGCGTGAAGAGTTTCCTGAGTTACAAGTAGAAGAGCGTAGTGCAATTTCAATTGCGCGTAGATTACAGGATCCGTTAGCTGAACTAGTGAAGATTGATCCAAAATCTGTAGGAGTCGGTCAATATCAACATGATGTGACACAAACAAAACTGAACGACTCGTTGACGTTTGTTGTCGAAACGGTAGTTAACCAAGTTGGGGTTAATGTAAATACAGCTTCGAGTTCTTTATTGCAATATGTTTCGGGGTTATCAAAGTCCGTTGCAAATAATATTGTAAAAAAACGAGAAGAGGAAGGTAAGTTTGTTAATCGTGGGCAGTTGAAGAAAATTCCTCGTCTAGGTGCCAAAACGTATGAACAATGTATAGGGTTTTTACGTGTCATTGATGGAGAAGATCCATTGGATCAAACGGGTATTCACCCAGAAAGCTATAAAGAGACGAAGAAGTTATTAAAGCGTGTAGGTGCTACACCAGAACAAATTGGTTCACCTGAATTAAGTGAGAAGTTAAAACAAATAAATATAGATGAAATTGCTACGGAGCTAGAAATTGGTGTTCCGACCCTAAGGGATATTATTGACGCTCTTATACGTCCTCTTCGTGATCCGCGTGATGAGGTTCCGACACCATTATTGAAAAAAGATGTCTTGCAGCTTGAGGACTTACAAACTGGAATGGAATTACAAGGTACTATTCGAAACGTTGTCGACTTTGGTGCATTTGTAGATATTGGCGTAAAACAAGATGGCCTTGTTCATATCTCCAAATTAACAAATCGTTTCGTGAAGCATCCGATGGAAGTAGTTTCTGTTGGTGACGTTGTAACAGTTTGGGTAGATTCTGTTGATATGAAAAAGCAGCGTGTCGCATTAACGATGTTGAAGCCAGAAAATCAAATGTAAATAAGAAACAGAGCTTGAGATAAGACTCAAGCTCTGTTTTTATTTTGCGTCTTTTCTGGTTCATACCTCCGATGGTAGTAGTACCAGCATTGGTTTAATAAACGAATTTGTTGACGGTTTTTTTCGAGGAATGCATTTTTAAGCTGCTTTTGAAGCCAGTCAGGCACCGGAAGTCCCCCTTCCTGTAAGTTATTAAAAGATGCTCCTACTATTTAAGTGTGGTAGTATGTATAGTATATGAATGGATGGTTGTCATTGTTGAAGGTTTTTTTTGAAAAATATTCAAAGGGGTTTGTGTGAAAGATGAATGATCTAGAGCTTCAAAAATTAGTAGAAGATACCTCTTCGGAATTTTTCAAATGGCCATTTAAACATAGAGCTATTTTCAATCCAAGATTAAGAACAACGGGTGGTAGGTACCTATTAGGTTCTCATAATATTGAAATAAATCCGAAGCAGTTTGAACACTTTGGATTGGATGCCTTAATTGGAATCATTAAGCATGAGTTATGTCATTACCATTTACACCTACAAAAAAGAGGGTACCGTCATCAAGATAAGGACTTTAAAGACTTGCTAGCTAAAGTAGATGGCTCGAAGTACTGTGGTGCGATCCCGGGAATGAGAAGGACAAGCCAGACTCTACACATCTATAGTTGTACTGACTGTGGTACTGTCTTTAACAGGAAAAGAGCAATAGATACAAAGAGATATGTTTGTGGGAAATGCAAAGGAAAAATAAGTAAGACAAAAACTTTTAAAAAAAGTTGACTTATTCATTTTGAATATGTTAAATTATAAAAGTCGCTGAAACGAGCGAAGGCAATCGGAGCTTGTCGCTCAGAGAAAAAACAGTATTGACAAAATGACGTAAACAAGTTAGACTTGTCTAAGTCACACGAAATTATTCCGCAGTAGCTCAGTGGTAGAGCAATCGGCTGTTAACCGATTGGTCGTAGGTTCGAGTCCTACCTGCGGAGCCAATGGAGAAGTACCCAAGTGGCTATAAGGGGCTCCCCTGCTAAGGGAGTAGGCTGCGAAAGCGGTGCGCGGGTTCGAATCCCGCCTTCTCCGCCACTTTAACAAAATGGCCCGTTGGTCAAGCGGTTAAGACACCGCCCTTTCACGGCGGTAACACGGGTTCGAATCCCGTACGGGTCACCAACTAAAAGAATACTATTTGGAGGATTAGCTCAGCTGGGAGAGCACCTGCCTTACAAGCAGGGGGTCGGCGGTTCGAACCCGTCATCCTCCACCAAATAATATGGACCCGTGGTGTAGCGGTTAACATGCCTGCCTGTCACGCAGGAGATCGCCGGTTCGATCCCGGTCGGGTCCGCCATCTTTATAAAAATAAAAAATGCGGGTGTGGCGGAATTGGCAGACGCGCTAGACTTAGGATCTAGTGTCTTTGACGTGGGGGTTCGAGTCCCTTCACCCGCACCATTTTTTATTTTCTAGAAGAACTTCATTGTCTACTGTTTATATATGCGGTCGTGGCGGAATGGCAGACGCGCTAGCTTGAGGGGCTAGTGGGGGTATCCTCGTGGAGGTTCGAGTCCTCTCGACCGCATTGAAATATTACAACATGCGCCCTTAGCTCAGCAACGAGCAAAGCGTCGTTGAATAAGCTGCGAGTTGTTTCGACGCATCAGCTTCGAAGCGGAACTAGTAGAGGAAGAAACAGGATCTACGAAGCGATACATCGTCCGTAACCCTCATGAAAGACTTCATTGAAATACAACATGCGCCCTTAGCTCAGCTGGATAGAGTGTTTGACTACGAATCAAAAGGTCGGGAGTTCGAATCTCTCAGGGCGCACCATTGCTACAACGTCGAGTACGCTTCTTAGCAGCAATGCGACGAGGACCAACTGGACCGCAGGAGCAAATATATTAATAAATTATCTCGGGAAGTGGCTCAGCTTGGTAGAGCACCTGGTTTGGGACCAGGGGGTCGCAGGTTCAAATCCTGTCTTCCCGACCATTGTTTTATGCGGGTGTAGTTTAGTGGTAAAACCTCAGCCTTCCAAGCTGATGTTGTGAGTTCGATTCTCATCACCCGCTCCAATTTGGGCCTATAGCTCAGCTGGTTAGAGCGCACGCCTGATAAGCGTGAGGTCGGTGGTTCGAGTCCACTTAGGCCCACCATATTATCGAAAAAAAGAAAGTGTTGACACATTCTTGTAACGGTGGTATGATAATGAAGTTGCTGTTTGAGACAGCGATACAAATTGTTCTTTGAAAACTGAACACACAGCCAAGCGAATTAAAGAGATAGTAAATATCTCGTCAATGAATTATTATTTTTGAGCTATATCAAACACTTTTATGGAGAGTTTGATCCTGGCTCAGGAC
>NZ_QOUX01000031.1 GCF_004116265.1 Anaerobacillus alkaliphilus
AACTAGATAACAACTAACACATTTAAGTTTTACCGGAAAGTTTGTAAAAGCTTTTGAGTAAACTTGAGTAGTCAAGAATTCAATTCGACGTAAAATCCTTATAACTAGGTAATTTTGCGAAAGAAGCACATGCTTATTTCGCAAAATTTAGGTTAAGTTAGAAAGGGCGCACGGTGGATGCCTTGGCACTAGGAGCCGAAGAAGGACGTGACGAACAACGATATGCCTCGGGGAGCTGTAAGTAAGCTTTGATCCGGGGATTTCCGAAT